>JADLHM010000057.1 GCA_020848745.1 Deltaproteobacteria bacterium
GCCTCGTCGATCGCTGGATCGACCTCGCCACCGAACGCTCCGACCTCCAACTCGCGCAACGCACCGAAGCAGCGAAGCCGATCAAGCGCCGCTGATCACACCCGAGAACCCGGCACTCTCCAGTACCTTATTATTCCCGCCCTTTCGCGTGATTGCGACCGCGAAGCGGGCAGCATGAGGCGCACGGACACGCAGGCTTGCACGTCGTCCGTGAAGCCACCTCGCCGACGGCTACGAGTTCCTCTTGGCTGAGAGAACCTACGCGCGATAGATTCTCGGACGTGACCCAGCCCAAGGAGATTCTCGAAGCCGCCCTCAAGCTCACGCCAACGGAACGCGCGGCCCTCGCTGCCGAGATCCTGGGGAGCCTCGACAGCAGCACCTACGGCGGGCTCGGCGCCGCCTGGGAGGAGGAGATCCAGCGCCGGCTGAATGAGTTCGAGGCTGGCCAGGCGGAACTGATCTCTTCCGAGGAAGTCTTCGCAGGGGTCGAAGCCGCACTTCGAGCGGATCGTGCCTCGCGATAGTGGCACGCGTTCGCTTCTCACGTCAGGCAAGAACAGATCTCAAACGCGCCGCCATTTGGTACGAGAGCCGTCGCTCGGGACTCGGCAAGGCCTTCGTCGACGCCGTGCACCTCGCCGTCGATCTGATCGCGGAGGGGCCTAAACGATGGCCGCTGAGGAACGGTACACACAGGTTCGTATTGCGCCGATTTCCCTACACCATCGCGTATCGAATCACTGACACCGAGGTCGTCGTCCTCGCCGTCGCACACCACCGCATCGATCCAGCGGCATGGGAGAGTCGCTGACTCACGACGAGATCGAACGCTACAGCTCGGCACGAAAGTAGTTGAGGCAACCGTGAGACACGGGAATTTACAAGCGTCCCCGACGGGATTTGAACCCGTGTTACCGACGTGAAAGGCCGGTGTCCTGGGCCGAGCTAGACGACGGGGACTCGGGGTGGAACGGCGACCGCGAGAGCGAGCGCTTGTATCAGCGGCCCCCCGCACCCGCAAGGCGCGCGGGATGATCGTCACGCGCACGGCGCGCCGTGTGCATGGTCGCGGCGATGGTCTCTATCTCTCGCTGACGCGGCAGACGGACGGCGGCTTCTCCGTTGCCGCGGTGACCAGTGCATCGGCCCAGGCGATCACCTGCCGCGGGTCGACCGCGGCGACGGGATCGAACGCGGCGGCCGCGGGGCTCCGACAGACGCCGGGGTCGCCCGGCACGTGCGGTCGCGCGGCGCGCGTCATCTCAGGCGCCTCCCCGTCGCCCGCACCGAGACGACGCAGCAGATACGGAATCCCGAACTCCCCGCTCCAGTCATACGGCTGGTGCGCCTCGCTCGGCGTGCCGACGGCCGCGCGCCGCTCGTTGGAATAGAGCGGATGATTCGTGCCGTCTTCGGCCGGCGCGCCTTGCCCGCCCCGGCGGGTGCGCTCAGCGATACACCGGCTTCCGCTTCTCGAAGAAGGACGCGATCGCCTCGCGGCCGTCCGGCGCGACGGCCGTCATCGCCATCACCTCCGAGGCGTACTCGTACGCGTGCGCCTGATCGAGATCGATCTGCGCGTAGAACGCGTGCTTGCCGGTCGCCTTCGACGCGGTGCTGCCGCGGCTCGCCGCGTGCGCGAGCTTCAGGGTCTCCTCGCGAAGCCGCTCCGCCGGGACGACGCGGTTCACGAGCCCCCATTCCGCCGCCGTCCGCGCCTCGATCGCTTCGCCGGTGAGCAGCATCTCGAGCGCGCGCTTGCGGCCGATGGCGCGGCTCACCGCGACCATCGGCGTCGAGCAGAACCACCCGCCGCGCCCGCCCGGCGTCGCGAAGCTCGCCCCCTCGGACGCGACCGCGAGATCGCAGGTCGCGACGAGCTGGCAGCCGGCGCCGGTCGCGATCCCCTGCACCGACGCGACCACCGGCTGCGGCAGCGCCTGCACGAGCCGCATCATGTCCGCGCAGCGCGCGAAGAGCTCGCGGAAGCCTTGGAGGTCGCGCTCGACCATGTCGCCGTAGTCGTGCCCGGCCGAGAAGACCGGGCCGTTGGCAGCGACGACGACCGCACGCGCATCGCTCTTGCCGATGTCGGCCAGCGCGTCGATCAGCTCTCCGATGTGCTCGCAGGAGAGCGCGTTCCGCCGCTCGGGACGGTTCATCGTGACCACCGCGACGGCACCATCGCGTTCGCGGAGAATGTGCCGGTAGCTCATCGGATCACCTCGTCGCTCGACCCTATGCGTGGCACGCCGCACGAGCAAGACGCACCGGCGGAAGGACCGCGTCGGTTGACCTGCCGGCGTGGACCGGCCAAGTAACCCGCCATGACCGTCGGCATTGCGTCCTATGGATCCTACGTGCCCTATCGGCGCCTGAAGCGGGCCGCGATCGCCGAGGTGCTCGGTATTCCCGCGGGCAAGGGCGAGCGCGCCGTCGCGAGTTTCGACGAGGACAGCGTGTCGATGGCGGTGGAAGCCGCGCGCGACGCGCTGCGGGCGGCGCCGGGTACGACCGTACGGACCCTGCTCTTCGCCACCACCACCCCGCCCTACGCCGAGAAATTGAACGCGGCGCTCGTCGGCGCGGCGGCCCAGCTGCCGCTCGAGATCCGCGCCGCCGATCTCACCGGCTCCCCGCGCGTCGGCCTCACCGCGCTCCTGCAGGCCGCCGACGCCGTCGGCGCGAACGGCGGGTCCGCGCTGGTCGCGATCGCCGACTGCCGCCTCGCCGCGCCCGAGGGCAAGGCCGAGCAAGCCGGCGGCGACGCGGGCGTCGCGTTCGTCGTCGGCGAGGACCCGATCGCCGAGATCGTCGCCTCGGCGTCGGTCACGCGCGAGTTCCTCGACACCTGGCGGGCGCCGGGCGAGCGCTTCGCCCACACCTGGGAGGAGCGCTTCGCGTTGACCCAGGCGTACGGACCGCTCCTCGGCGCCGCCGTGAAGCGCGTTCTCGAGCAGGCGCAGTGCGCGCCCTCGAGCCTCGCCAGAATCGTACTCGACGCCCCGAATCCGCGCGCCGCCGACGAGCTCGCCCGCGGCGCCAAGATCGCCCCCGAGCAGCTCGCCGACCCGCTCGCGTTGACGGTCGGCCAGACCGGCGCCGCGCACGCCCCGCTCGTGCTCGCGAGCGTGCTCGCGGCCGCGAAGCCGGGCGACCTGATCCTCGTCGCGAGCGCGGGCGACGGAGCCGACGCGCTGCTCCTGAAAGTCACGGCGCGCGCGGCGAGCTACACCCAGCCGCGCTCGGTCGGACGCCTCATCGAGTCGAAGGGGGACGTCGCCTACGCCCGTTACCTCAAGTGGCGCGAGATCCTGCCGACCGAGCCGCCGCGCCGCCCCGACCCCGATCGGCCCGCCGCGCCGCCGATGCTGCGCTCCGAGACCTGGAAGTTCGGCTTCGTCGGCTCCAGGTGTACCGCGTGCGGCACGCCGCAGCTTCCACCGCAGCGCATCTGCATCCGGTGTGGAACGCGCGACCGGATGACGCCCCATCCCTTCGCGGATCTTCCGGCGAAGGTCGCGACCTTCACCCTCGACCGCCTCGCCTACTCGCTGAACCCGCCGACGGTGAACGTCGTCGTCGACTTCGCGGGCGGCGGCCGCTTCCTCGGCGAGATGACCGACTGCGCGCCGGAGAAGGTGCAGATCGGCGACGAGGTCGAGATGACGTTTCGCCGCATGCACAGCGCGGGCGGCGTCCACAACTATTTCTGGAAGTGCCGCCCCCGGCGGTAGGAGAAGCGTCATGGCGAGCAATGGCATCCGAGACCGGGTCGCGATCGTCGGCATGGGCTGCACGCAGTTCGGCGAGCACTGGGACAAAGGCCCCGACGATCTCCTGATCGACGCCGCCTACCAGGCATACGAATCGGCGGGCGTCGCGCCGAACGACGTCGACGCCTACTGGCTCGGCACGATGGGGCAGCTCTCGGGCCTCACGCTCTCGGTCCCCCTCAAGATCGACTACAAGCCGGTGACGCACGTCGAGAACTTCTGCGCGACCGGCTCCGAAGCGCTCCGTCAGGCGTGCTACGCGGTCGCGTCCGGCGCTTACGATCTCGCGATGGCGATCGGCGTCGAGAAGCTCAAGGACTCGGGGTACTCCGGCCTCGTCGTCTCGAGCCCGGCGAACGACGGCACGCTCGGCAACATGAGCGCACCGGCGTCGTTCTCGCTGCTCGCCCCCGCCTACTTCAAGAAGTACGGCCTCGACCCCGCCAAGGGCAAAGAGGTACTCGCCCGCATCGCGTGGAAGAACCACCGCAACGGCGCCAAGAATCCGAGAGCGCAGTTCCGCAAGGAAGTTCCCATGGAGGCGATCCTCAACTCCCCGAAGGTCGCCGACCCGCTCGGCGTGATGGACTGCTCTGGCGTCGCCGACGGTTCGGCCGCGGCGATCGTCTGCCGCGCCGAGGACGCGCAGAAGTACACGCGCCACCCGATCTTCATCAAGGCGCTCTCCTTCGTGGCCGGCCCCGGCGAAGGCCCGCTCGCGCAAGACTACGACTTCACGACCTTCCGCGAGGTCGTGGCGTCGGCGAAGGATGCCTACACGCAGGCCGGCGTCAGCGACCCGCGCAAGGAGATCAGCATGGCCGAAGTCCACGACTGCTTCACGCCGACCGAGCTCGTGCTCTACGAGGATCTCGGTTTCAGCCCGCGCGGCACCGCGTGGCAGGACGTGATGAGCGGCTTCTTCGACCTCGACGGCGGGCTGCCGGTGAACCCCGACGGCGGCCTCAAATCCTTCGGCCATCCGATCGGCGCCTCGGGCCTCCGCATGATGTACGAGATGTGGCTCCAGCTGCGCGGCGAGGCGGGTCCGCGCCAGATCGAGCGACCGACCCTCGGCCTCACACACAACCTCGGCGGCGCGCCGGGCCGCTGCGTGAGCTTCGTGTCCATCGTCGGCCGCTGACGCGGCCCATCTCCTCGGCCGCCGATCTGAGCCGCCGCCATGCGCATCGTCGACCTGCGTAGCGACACGCTGACCAAGCCGACCGCGGCGATGCGCGTGGCCATGGCCGCGGCCGAGGTCGGCGACGACGTCTTCCACGAGGACCCGACGGTGAGCGCGCTCGAGGAGCGCGCGGCGACGCTCGCGGGCAAGGATGCCGCGCTCTTCGTGCCGAGCGGCACGATGGCGAACCTGATCGCGTGCAAGCTCCACACCCAGCCGGGCGACGAGGTGATCCTCGAGCGCACCTCCCACCTCTACCGCTACGAAGCGGGCGGCTTCGCGGCCTACGCCGGCGTGAGCACCGCGCTCCTCGACGGCGAGCGCGGGCTCCTCACGCCCGCACAGGTTGACGCCGCGATCCGCCTTCCCGACGTCCACCAGCCGCGCTCCCGGCTCCTCTGGCTCGAGAACACCCACAACGCCGGCGGCGGGAGCTGCTGGCCGCTCGATCGGCTCGCGGCGGTGGTCGCGGCGGGCCGGGCGCACGGGCTCGCGGTCCACCTCGACGGCGCGCGCGCCTGGAACGCCTGCGTCGCGCTCGGCGTCCCGCTCGCCACGATCGCCGCCCACGTCGACGCGCTCAGCTTCTGCTTCAGCAAGGGGCTCGGCTGTCCCGCCGGCTCGGTCCTGATCGGCGACCGGGACTTCGTGACCGAGGCGCGCCGGGTGCGCAAGCAGCTCGGCGGCGGCATGCGCCAGGCGGGCGTCCTCGCCGCCGCGGCCCTCCATGCCCTCGAGCACCACATCGACCGCCTCGCCGACGATCACGCCAACGCACGGCTCCTCGCCGACGGACTCGACGGGCTCGCCGGCCTCCGCGTCCGCCGCCCGGTCGAAACCAACATCGTGCTCCTCGACACGAGCGGCTCGCGGCGCGGACCGATGGAGGTCGTCGGCTTGCTGATCGGCGAGGGCGTGCGCTGCCTGCCGATGAACGCGACCACGGTCCGCCTCGTGACGCACCTCGACGTGTCGCGCGCGGACGTGGAGCACGCGGTGCGGGTCGCACGCGGCGTGCTACAGCCGGCCGATCGCTAACGCGTCGCCTATTCCGGCGTCGCGGTCACGGTCGGCGTCGGCGTCTCGGTCACCGTGGGCGTCGCCGTCTCGGTCGGCGTCGCCGTTTCCGTGGGCGTTGCCGTCTCCGTGGGCGTCGCCGTCTCGGTCGGCGTTGCCGTCTCCGTGGGCGTTGCCGTCTCCGTGGGCGTCGCCGTCTCGGTCGGCGTCGCCGTCTCCGTGGGCGTTGCCGTCTCCGTGGGCGTCGGGGTCTCTCCCGGAGTTTCGGTGGCGATCGGCGTCGCGGTGGCCGTCACGGTCGGCGTCGCGGTCTCTTCCGGCGTCGCCGTGACCGTCGGCGTCGCGGTCGGTGTCGGGAGCGGCGTCACGGTCGGCGTCGGTGTCGGCAGCGCGGCGTTGCACTCGGCCGGATACGAAGCGATGGCGGGTACGCCGGCCGCACCGAGGCAGTCCGCCTTGAAGCCGGTGACGCAGGTGACGCAGCTGATCAGGTCGGGCAGCGTGTCGATCGACGCGGCGCACGACGGCGGTAGGCCCGGCGGGTCGACCGCGGGGCAGCTCGCCGCGAAGCCGATCTCGCCGACGGTGAGGTCGTCGGGGGTGCCGCAGAGGTGATCGGGCCCGCCACAGTTCACGCACATCTTGGTGATCGCCTTGAACTCCGCGATCCGGATCCCGTACGCCGAGCGCGCGTCCGGGCACGGTCCCGCGTAGGAGCCCTTCAGGACGAGATCCTCGCACTTGCTGAGCAGCTGCGACTTCGTCTGGAACAAGGTGCTCATCGCCTTGCCGATCTCCCGCTGGCACTTCCGCGCGGCGTTGCTCGGGTTCGCCGCGAGCGACCCGTACGCCAGGTCGACCACCTGGTCGATCGCCGCGTTGTTGATGCAGAGCAGACAGGAGGAAACGTGCTGGCAGTGGGTGATCGTGTTGTTGCAGGAGCCGTCCTCGAAATTCGGGCACGTGCCGAGATCCCACCCGATGGACGGGAGCGGATCGTTGTCGCTCGTGACGCTGCACGTCTGATCGAGGCCGCCGCACCGGCGAGCGATGGAGCGCTGCAGCTTCGCCGCCGCCATCGAGATGCGCACCGCCGCCTTCGGATCGGGACACGGTCCGGGCTTCTTGCCCGCCACCACGTTGTCCCAGCACTTCTGGACGATCTTCATCTTGGCGCGGCTGAATCGCGCCTCGGAGCGCGCGATCTCGCGCTTGCAGGTCTCGGGCTCGGCGAGCGCGGGAACGGCGCGTCCGAACGTCAGGACGCTCGACATCACCGCGATCGCGGCGAGGCAGCCGCCGCGCCAGGCGCGCGGCGTGCATAGACCTCTCCATCCGGGTGCGGTCGCAGCAACCATGTGATGTCTCCCGACGGGTCGATGCGGGGTCAGGAAAGCCGGCACGGCCCCGCCCCGGAACCATGCGCCAGCGCCCGGCGGATGGCAACCCCGAATTTCGGGTGCTATGGCGGACGCGACGTGCCCCGGCGGAATCCGTCCTCGATTGCCGTGCTCGCGATCGTCGTCGCGCTCACGATGCCGGCCGGCCGGCTCGCGGCTGAGGGTGCCGACCTGCCCGCGAGCCTCCGCAGGCTCACCCTCGACGCGGACGCGGTCGTGCGCGCCCGCGTGGTCGCGACGAGCGCGACGATCGACGCGGGCAGCGTCACCTACCCCCTGGTCCACGTCGAGGTGCTCGCGACGCTGAAAGGCGCGGTCGCTCCGGGACCGCTCGCCTTCGCGAGCATCGGGGCGGGCGCCGCGCGTTACCTCGACGGCGAGAACGTCGTGGTCTTCCTGCAGCACAGTCAGCGCATACCGGCCCTTGCGGCAACGACCCTCCCGACGCGGCTCGCCTGGGTCGCCATCCCCAACGCCGGCGAGAAGCTGGGGAGCGACCCCGCGGTCCTCGACGCCGTCCGCCGCTACGTCGCGCTCGATGTTCTCCAGGATCCCGACGCCCGCGGCGACGCGCTCCGCGCCCTCTCGCTCCAGCTCCTGCAATCGGGCGAGCCGATCCTCGTCACCTCGGTGCTGCGCGACCTCACACCGGGCGGCGACGCCGGCGCGCTCACGCTCGCGGACCTGCCGGCGCTCGTCCCCGTGATCGAGAGCTCGCGCGTGCCGATCGGAACGCGCATCGCGCTCGTCGCCGAGCTCGAGCGCCGCGGCCTCGTGTTCGGTCCGGCGCGCTGGGTCCGACTGCTCCGCACCTCGCAGGGCAGCGACTTCCTCGCGGTGCTTCGCGCCGTCCGCGAACACCCGAGCGCCGGCGTAAACGCGCAACTGATCCCCCTCCTCGGCGACCGCGACCTCGAGGTCGCCACCGCCGCCGCAACCGCCCTCGGAGCGCCCGGCAACGTCGAAGCGGTGCATCCGCTGGCGGCGAGCCTCGCGCGTCCGGACGCGGAGCTGCGCCACGCGGCCCTCGCGAGCCTGACCCGGATCGGCACGCAGAGCGCCCGCCAGGCGCTGGAGCTCACGGCGGCCCGCCATCCCGATCCCGCCCTTCGCCGTCAGGCCACGATCGAAGCCATCGTCCTCGCACGCCGCCACGGCACGACGCTCGCGCCGCTCGTCGGCGTCCCGACCGCCCCCTTCTAGGGACGTTCTCGGGAACTCACGGGGGAGGACAGACGCCGTCGACGAGCGTGCGGCCGACCGCGTCGAGCATCGCCTCGGCGCGCGGCGACTCGAAGCGCACGAGCTCCGCCACGTCGCACTCGTGCTGGCGTACGAGACAGGCGACATAGTCGGCGACCGACTCCACCGCCGGGATGCCGTAGCCCGGACAGCGCGCGACCACGGCGTCGAGGTACGCGCCGGCCGGGTCGGTCAGCACCGCGAACGCGAGCGAGTCGCAGCGCTTGCTGACCGCGAGCGTCACCTTGCCGACCTCGCGTTGCGCCCTCCCGAACTCGCGCTCGCATTTCTGCGTCGCTTTCGCGAGGCAGGCGGCGTTCCCCGGATCGGCTTCGACGCAGAGGAAGACCGCGTCGACACAGCGCCCGATCGAACCGAGCCGCGTGCGCGCGAGTCCGGCGCCGCCCCGCACGAGGGCCTGCGCGCAGCGCTCGACGCCGCGGCCGAGGCCCTTCGGGTCGCCGAGGCCGGCGCCGCCGCCCTCGAAATCGGCGCGGCAGGCGCCGCCGTCGGGCGCGGCGCCGATGAGGCGCATGAACTCGCCGGCGCGCGGACGCTGCAACGCGAACAGCGTCTCGGCGCGGCACGAGTGCTCCGCGGTCAGGCACTGCGCGATGCTCGTGAGATCGGTGAGCGTGCGGTCGAACCGCACGCGGCAGCTCTCCGCGACGTCCTCGTAGGCGAGGCCGTCGCCGCCGAAGAGATCGGCATTGCTGAGGCCGGCGCACCGGCGCAGGATGGCGGCGACGAGCTTCGCCTCCTCGGTCGTGAGCTTGCCGAGCGCCGTCGCGCAGCGAACGCGCACCGCGGCAAGGCACGCCGGGTCGTTCGGCTTGCGCTGCACGCAGTTCCCGGCCGCGCTGCCGCACTTGTCGAGCGTCTTGAGCTTCTTGGCGACGTAGCTCCGCGCCGCGCGCCGGACGTCGCGCTGGCAGGTGGTCGTCGGATTGCCGATCTGGATCGGAAGCGGCGGCGTCGCCGTCACCCGCGGACTCGGCGAGCCGCTGCCCGCCACGACCGTGAAGGTCGCGTCGCCGCCGCTGTCGGTCGACGAGACGCCGCTCGCAGGGTCGAACGCCGAGATCGTCACCGTACCGGCCTCGAGCGGCACGATCCGGCCGCGGTTGCCGTCCTCGTTCGGCGCCTCGGCGACGGTCGGATCGCTCGAGACGTAGGTCACCTTCTGGGTGACGTTCTTCTCGTTGCCGTCCGAGAGCGTCGCCGTCGCGGTGAAGAACTGCGCGGTCCCGACCGGCTTCTGCGCCTCCCGCGGCTTCAGCGTGATCTTCACGATCACCGGCGTCGGGCTCGGCGACGGCGGCGGCGTCTCGGTGGGCGTACCGGTCGGCGCCGTCGAGGTCGGACCCGTGCGCGTCGGCGTCGGGCTCGGCGCCTCGGTCACGGTGAAGACGGCGCTCTCGGCGATCGGGGTGATGACGCCGCTCGCGGCGTCCCTGGCGCGGATCACGGCGACGCCGGGCGCCACCGCGAGGACCTTGCTCTTGCTGTTCGGATCGACGCCGGTCGCGGCGACGGCCGGATCGCTCGAGCTGTACTCGACCTTCTGGGTCAGATTCTTGGTGCTGCCGTCCGAATACGTGCCGTTGACGAGGAACGTCTGGGTCTGCCCCGCCGCCTTCTTCACGGTCGTCGGGGAGATGGCGAGCGACACGAGCTTCGGCGTCGCGGTCGGCGTCGGAGTCGGCGTCTTCGTGCGCGTCGGCGTGACGCCGGTGTTGGTGGGCGTCGGGGTCGGCGCGAGCACCACCTCGAAGGTCGCGTTGCCGCCCGACGCGGTCGTACCGATGCCGGTCGCGTCGTCGACCGCCGAGATCGTCGCCACGCCGACGCCGACGGCGATCACCCGTCCGCGGTTGGTCGGGTCGTTCGGCGCCGAGGCGACGTTCGCGTCGCTCGACGTGTAGGCGACGCGCTGGGTCAGGTTCTTCGTGCTGCCGTCCGAGAACGTGCCGGTCGCGACGAAGTTCTGCGCCGAGCCGATGCCGCGTTTGGTCGAGGTCGGCGAGAGCGCCAACGAGACCAGCACCGGCGTCGCCGTCACCGTCGGCGTGGGGCTGAGGGTGCGGGTCGGCGTGGCGCCCGTGCGCGTCGGCGTCGGCGTCGGGGCGACGGTCACGGTGAACTCGGCGTCGCCGCCGGTGTTCGTGGTGCTGACGCCGCCGAAGGTCGCGGAGATCATCGCCATGCCCGGCCCGACGGCGAGCGTGCGGCCCTTGTTGGTGGTCGTGTCGTTCGGCGCCTGGACGACGGCCGTGTTGCTGCTGACGTAGGTGGCCTGCTGCGTGAGGTTCTTCTCGCTGCCGTCCGAGTAGACGCCGACCACGGAGAAGTTCTGCGTCTCGCCGACCCTGCGCTTGGCGACGAGCGGTGACAGCCGCAGCGTCCCGAGGACCGGCGTAGCGGTCGCCGTCGGCCGCGGCGTCAGCGTGCGCGTCGGGGTCGGGTTCGTCGAGGTGGGCGTCGGGGTCGGCGCTTCCACGACCTCGACGATCGCGCTCTCGTCCGACGCGTTCGAGCTCACGCCGGTCGTCGGCTCGGTCGCCGAGATGGTCGCGATGCCGACGCCGACGGCTTCCACGCGCCCGCGATTGCCCTCGGTGTTCGGCGGGTAGACGGCGGCGAGGTTGCTCGAGCTGTAGACGACCTTCTGCGTGAAGTTCCGCTCGCTGCCGTCGGAGAAGTAGCCGAGGACCGTGAAGTTCTGGAATTGTCCGACCTGCCGCTTCGCCGTTCGCGGCGACACGGCGATCCGCACGAGCGCCGGCGTCGCCGTGACCGTCGGAAGCGGCGTCGCCGTCTGCGCCGCCGCCGGGTCGGCGAGCGTCGCCGTCACGCCGAAGAGGAGCGTCAGCGCGGCGAAGAGGCGGATCACGGCGCGGGGGAGCGTGAGGGGGGACGAGGACATGGATCTCGGGACGTCCAGGTCAGAGCAAACGCGTTGCCACGACGTGGCACGCAACCATCTGATCCTGCAGGAGATTCTCTACCGGAAGCACGCCGCCCCCCGGGCGCCGCTGCGAGAATCGCACCCGTGCAACGGCCCCCGGCGAGAGCGCCGGGGCGCTTGCCGCCTCAGGGACAGGCCAGGGAGCCGTCGAGGCCGGCCGCGAAGCGCAGGACGAGGACGCCGTCGGTCACCGTCACGGCGCCGCTGCCGTCGACGTCGCAGACCGCAGCCGTGCACCCCGTCGGCAGGTCCGCCGCCGCCGACAGCACCTCGACGCCGTCGGTCACGGTCACGGTGTTCGACGCGTTCGGGTCGCCGCACAGGGTCGGCGTCGCGCGCGGGGTCGGGGTCGGCGTCCGGCCGGTCGCGGTCGCGCCGGGCACGCGCACCGTGAGCGTGCCGCTGCCCTCGGCCTCGGTCGCGATGCTGGTCACGGGATCGGTCGCCGTGATGATCGCGGTGCCGACGCCCACCGCCTCCACCCGGCTCTTGTTGCCCTCGGCGTTTGGGCAGACCGCGACGCTCGTGTCGCTCGACGCGTACTCGACCTTCTGGGTCAGGTTCTTGGTGTTGCCGTCGCTCAGCTGCCCCGTCGCCGTGTAGGTCACCGCGTCGCCGACGACGGCGTTCTTGTCGAGCGGCTTCAACGTGATCGCGACGAGCGCCCCCTGCACCGTGAGCGTGCCGCTCACGCCGCCGGCGTCGGTGGTGCTCACGCCGGTCACCGCGTCGGCCGCGCTGATCGTGACGACGCCGGGCTTCAGCCCGTTCACGCGTCCCCGGTTGTCGGCGGCGTTCGGCGCCCCGGCGACGGTCGGGTCGCTCGACGTGTACTCGACCTTCTGGGTCATGTTCTTGCTGAGCCCCTGCGCGTCGAAGCCCGTCGCGGTGTAGTTCGCGAACTCGCCGACCGAGATGGTCTTCGTGACCGGCTTCAGCTCGAGACGCACGATCGTCCCGGGCGTCGGCGTGGAGGTGGGCACCTGCGCACCGGCGACGGCGGCCGAGAGCGCGACGAGGGGCAGGAACGACCAGCGGAGCATCGGCCCCTTCTCGCGCGCAGGCCGGTGGGCGTCAAGCCGCCCGAGCGCGTCGGAGCACGTCCGTCGCCCGGACTTGTCGGCCCGAGCGCATCGCGCCCCTCAGGCGACTTCGGGCGCGGGGTAGTGCTTGAGCAGGTGGCGGATCAGGTCGGAGGCGGTCACGAGGCCGACGAGCCGCCCCTCGCGCGTCACCGGCAAGTGCCGGATGAGCGCGTTCCGCAACACGTCGATCGCCTCCTCCGCGGTCGCGAACTCGTCGATCGACGGCGGCTCCGCGGTCATCGCGTCACGGACGGTCTTGCGCTCGAGCCCCTCGCCCGCCTGGAGGATCGCGACGAGGTCGTTCGTGCTCACGAGCCCGAGCAGGCGCTGGCTCTCGTCCACCACCGGCACCGCGCCGATCCCGTGGGCCGCGAGCTCGCGGGCGACGTCGAGAAGCGGCGCGTCGGGGCCGACCGTGACCAGCTGGCCGTGCATGAGCGTCCGGATGTGCGCCTGCAGAAGCTCGCGTCCGCCCGTCGACCCGCGCATGGAGCGGAACGCTACGAGAACGCCGTTTCGTTGGCAAGTCGGCGGCGCGCGCGGGACCCGCGCTCAATGCCCGCCGGCCGGCTCCGCGGCGCGCCTCACCTCGGCGCCGTCGGCGAGCCCGGCGGCGTCGCCGACCACCAGGGACTCGCCGCCGGCAAGCCCGTCCGCGATCTGCACCTGCTCGCCGAGCTCGGTGCCGACCGCGACCGCGCGCCGCCGCACCCGCGCGCCGTCGACCCACCACACGTACGCGCCACGCTCGTCGCGCCGGAGCGCCGCGCGCGGGACGAGCACGACCGGAGCGCCCGGGCCCGGCGTCGCCTCGGCGAGGAAGTTCACCCGTACGCTCATGTCGGGCAGGAGCCGGTCGTCCGGGCTCGTCACCCGCACCTCCACCTTGAGCGTCCCCTTCTGACGGTTCACCTGCGGATAGCGCTTCACGACCGTCGCCGGGTAGCGCGCGTCGGGATACGCGTCGGGGATGACCTCGGCGGCCTGACCGAGGCGCACCCGCGTGAGATCCGACTCGTTGACGTCGACCTCGGCCCGCATGTCGTCGAGGTTCGCCATCCGGATGAGGTCGCCCGAGCCCGAGAAGCCGCCCGGCACCGCGATCTCCCCCACCTCTTTCAGCTTGGCGAGGATCACACCGTCCCGGGGCGCGCGCAGCACCGTATAATCGAGCTCGACGCGCGCGAGCGCGGCGTCGGCCTCGAGCTCCGCGATGCGCGCGCGGTCGACGGCAACGAGGTTCTGGTTCCGTTCGAGATCCTGCGCCGCGATGATGCCGTCGCGGTGCAGCCGCTCCGCCCGCACGAGCTCGCGCGCGTGCAACGCCAGATCGGCGCGCGCCGTCGCGGCCGCCGCCTCCGCCCGGTCCAGCCGCGCGCGATAGTCGCGGTCGTCGATGGCGACCAGCGGATCACCCGCCTGCACCGACTGACCCTCGTCGACGTAGTAGCGCTCGATCCGCCCGGCGACCCGCACGCCGATCGCGATGTACTTCTCGCCGGTCACGACGTAGCCCGTGCCCGCGAGCACGGCGCCGCGCACCGGCGCGCCCCCCTCGTGCGCCACCGCGGGGGCGACCTGCACCTCGGACACGCGCGGACCGAAGGCGCGCAGCCCGAGCCAGGCGGCGAGCCCGGCGACGATCGCCGCCGCCACCCACCGCCACGGTCGGCGGCGCGGGCGGGCGAGCTCGTCGTCGCCGCGGTCGATGCGGAGGGCGCGGAGGTCGGCGGCTTTGCTCGTCACGGGTCGTCGGTCCTTATCCGCTCCGCGCTTCAGGCCTTGCGAAGCGCCTCGACCGGCCGGAGCCGGGCAGCGCGCCACGCGGGCAGCAGCCCCCCGATGATGCCGATCGCGGCGGCGAACAGGAAGGCCGCCCCGAGATCGCCCGCGCCGACCCGCAGCGCCACGACGTTGGTGGTGAAGGTCGCGGCGGTGAACCCGATCCCGCCGAGCGCCGCCCCGATCACCGCGGCGAGCGCGACCGTGCCGAGGGCGCCGACCACGAACCCGACCATCGCGACCCCGAAAGACTCGAGCAGGAACGCCCGCAGGATCGTCCCGCGCGAGAAGCCGAGCGCGCGCAGCGTGCCGATCTCGACCGTGCGTGCCTGCACCGCGGCGAACATCGTGTTCGCGGCGCCGAGGCCCGCGGCGATTCCCACCGGCGCGGCCAGCACCACGAGCAGGACGTAGAGCGAGCGCGAGCTCTTCGCCTGGTCCGCGTAGTAGTCGGTCTCGGGCTTCGCCTCGAGCGCGTAGCGCGGGTCGTCCTCGATCCGCCGGATCAGCGCCTCGCGGTCGGCTCCCGGCGCGACGCGCAACCGGACCCCCGAGAACGGGAACGGACGGTTGGCGTCGTTCGCGAGCTCGCGGACGTCGACCCACACCTCGCTCTCGAACGACGACCCGGCCGCTTCCATGATGCCGACGACCCGCCAGCGCCGCCGGCCGAACGGCATCTCCTCGCCGAGCCGCGCCCCCTCGTAGCGACCGACGGTCCCCACGCCGAGCACCACCTCGCCGCTGCTCGGCCGGAACATCCGGCCGGCGACGATGCGCACCTGGTCGTGCACGCGAAGCGCCACCGGCTCCACCCCGCGCGCGAGCACGTTCTCGCGCGTGCCGCGCGTCGTCCAGACGGTCGGCTGCACGACCATCTCCGGCGACGCGAGCGGCTGCCCGGCGGCGTCGCGGGCGATGCCGTCGAAGAAGCGGATCGCCTGGTACGCTTCCAGCGTCAGCATGCTGGAGCCGTCGTTGTCCGACCCCTTGCGCAGCACGACCAGGTTCTCGGGCGAGCCGGTCGAGACGAGCGTCCGCTGCAGGCTCGAGATGAGGGCCAGGAAGACCGCGGACGCCACGACCGCGAGCGCGATCACCGCGATCGTGAGCGCGGTGCGCCGCAGGCGGATCCGCACGTTTCGCACGCTGTAGGAGAGCGGCAGGCTCATTCAGAAGACCTCGCGCAGCGTCTCGGCGACGGGCCGGCGGGCGGCGCCCCACGCCGGCGCGATCCCCGCGACGAGGCCGACCACGACCGACAGAGCGATGCCCCGAGCGACGATGTCGCGCGTGACCAGGAACCCGGTGAGCGCACCGAGCTCGTTGCCGCCCATGCTGGCCCCCGAGAGCGCCCGGATCATCGCGCTGAACCCGTAGGTGAGGAGCGCGCCCACGCCTCCCGCCAGGGTGGCGAGCAGCGTCGACTCGGCGACGAGCGTGCCGAAGATGACGCTGCGCCCGAAGCCGATCGCGCGCAGGACCGCGATCTCCCGGCCGCGCTCACGCACCGCCATGCTCGCCGTGTTCGCCGCGATGCAGAGAACGCAGAGCGCCACGAGTCCGGTCACGACGAGGATGATCTGCACGAACGACTGGAGGGAGCCGAAGAAGCTCGCGAAGAACGACTTCTCGGTCTCGGCGTTCACCTCGGCCGGGCTGTTCCGGAACATCGCGACCGCCCGGGTCATCACGTCGTTCACGAGGGCCGGGTCGGCGACGCGCACCCAGATCGTGCCGACCGTATCGAGTTGCCGGCCTTGCGCCTCCATGGCCTGCGCGAGGTATTCGCGCTGGATCCAGAAGTGCGGCGCGCGGTCGTTCGGGATCTCCCCGACGATCCGGAACGTCAGCGTCACCGGCCAGACCGTGCTCACGAGGCTGACTTGCTGCCCGATCCGCCAGCGGTACTTCTTCATCGTCTCGCGGCCGACGATCGCCGCGTCGCGCTGACGCCGGAACTTCTCGAGGGCGAGCGGCTCGATGTCGTAGTCCGGCCACACGTTCCCGACCGCGTCCGGGTCGAGGGCGAAGCTCGGGAAGGTCACCATGCCCTCCTGCTCGTAGGCCCCCCCGAACCACACCTCGGGATTCACGGCGGTCACGCCCGGGATGCTCCGGACGCGCTGCACGTACGCGTACGGCATGTCGTAGACCACGCCGCCCTTGTTGTGGACCGACACGCGGACGTTGCTGGTGACCTCGGAGAGCAGCCGGTCGATGCCGCCCGGCATCGTCAGGAAGAAACAGACGAGCAGGATCGCGAGCCCGATCGCGCCGCCGGTGAGGGCGGTGCGAAGCTTGTTGCGCAGCAGGTTCCGCACGACGAACGGCAGGTACTTCACGGCAGCCCCCCCGTCGGCGCCGCATGGGCCTTCCCCGCTCCGCCCGCGAACGTCTCCTTGAGCACGCCCTTCTCCAGGTGGAAGACGAGATCCACCCACTCGCTCGCGCGCGGGTCGTGCGTCACCATCACGACCGTCTTCTCCAGCTCGTGCGAGAGCTCGAGGAGGATGCGCAGGATCTCGTCGGCATTGCGGGCGTCGAGGTCGCCGGTCGGCTCGTCGGCGATGATCAGGTCAGGGTCGGTGACGATGGCGCGGGCGATCGCGACCCGCTGCTGCTCGCCGCCGGAGAGCTCGGCCGGCACGTGCCGCGCGCGCGCGGCGAGCCCGACGACGGCAAGGGCGAGCCGCGCCCGCGCGAGGCGCTCGCGCCGGTCGAGCGACGTCAGCAGGAGCGGCAGCTCCACGTTCTCGAGCGCGGAGAGCACCGGGATCAGGTTGTAGAACTGGAAGATCAGCCCGACGTGCCGCGAGCGCCAGCGCGCGAGCTCGTCCTCGGAGAGCTCGTTCAGCCGCTTGCCCGCGACGATCACGTCCCCGCCGCTCGGCCGGTCGATGCCGGAGAGCAGATTCAAGAGCGTCGACTTCCCCGAGCCCGACGGGCCCATGAGCGCCACGAAGAGCCCGCCGGCGATCGTCAGCGACACGTGCTCGAGCGCGTGCACGTCGTCGGCGCCGCGCCGGTAGACGCGCGAGACGTCGCGGAGGGTGATCAGCGGCTCGGCCATGCGTCCGGCCCAGATACACGAACGCCCGCCGCCAGCGAAGACGGCGGGCGTTTCCGCACCGGACCGAAAGGCCGCGCGGCTTACAGCGCCTCGAACAGGCCCGCCATGCCCATGCCGCCGCCGACGCACATCGTGACGATGCCGAGCCGCTTGCCCTCGCGCTTCATGTGGCGGAGCAGCTGGCCGGTCATGCGCGAGCCGGTCATGCCGTAGGGATGGCCGATCGAGATCGAGCCGCCCATCGGGTTCAGCTTCCCGTCGGGGATGCCGAGCTCCCGCTGGCAGTAGAGGAGCTGCGACGCGAAGGCCTCGTTCAGCTCGACGACGTCGATGTCGGCGAGCGTGAGGCCATGGCGCTTCAAGAGCTTCGGGACCGCGAAGACGGGACCGATGCCCATCTCCTCGGGACGGCAGCCCGCGACTGCGAAGCCGAGGAACTTGCCGAGCGGCTTGATGCCGAGCGCTTTCGCGCGGTCGCTCGACATGACGATCGTCGCCGAGGCGCCGTCCGAGAGCTGCGAGGCGTTGCCGGCGGTCACGGTGCCGTCGTCCTTGAACGAGGGCTTCAGCTTCCGCAGGCCCTCGATCGTGGTGTCGGCGCGGTTGCACTCGTCGCGCTCGATCGTCACCTCCTCCATGCTGACGTTGCCGTCGGCGTCCTTCACGGCCTTCTTCGTCTTCAGGGGGACGATCTCGTCCTTGTACCACCCCTCGGCCTGGGCCTTGGCGACGCGCTGCTGGCTCTTGAGCGCGTACTGGTCCTGGTCCTCGCGCGAGACCTTGTAGCGCTCGGCCACGATCTCGGCCGTCTGGCCCATGCCCATGTAGATGCCCGGCCACCGCTCGTAGAGCTCGGGGTTTACCAGGTTGTTCATGTTCATCTGGCCCTGCACCATCGAGATCGACTCGGTGCCGGCGCCGATCGCGATGGTCGCGCCCTCGTGCAGGATGTGGTGCGACGCCATGGCGATCGCCTGGAGGCCCGAGGAGCAGAAGCGATTGACCGTGGTGGCGGAGACCGTTTCCGGCAGCCCGGCGACCAGCGCCGCCACGCGCGCCACGTTCGTGCCCTGCGGACCCTCCGGTACGCCGCAGCCGCAGATCACGTCCTCGATCTCCTTCGGATCGACCTGCGGGACCTGCGCCAAGGCTCCTTTGATGGCGTGCGCGGCCATGACGTCGGGGCGCGTGGCGTTCATCGACCCGCGGAACGACTTGCCGAGCGGGGTACGGGCATTGGCGACGATCCAGGCTTCGGGCATGAGGCGATCTCCTCGTTGGTGGGATGGGGTGATTCGAACGCGCGAGGGTATGCGACCGGCGGGCGTATTGGAAGAGCGCGCCCTCAGAGGCAGGGGTGCGCGTGGATCAGCACGAGCGCCCTCGTCGTGGCCGCCGCCAGGAAGAGCAGCCACCCCGCCAGCAGGACGGGGCGCGCGGACACGCCGCCGAGGGCGCACGTGATCGCCGCCCAGAGCGGCACGAGCGTCGGCAGGAGGTAGCGTCCCTGCGGCTGCGCGTCGACCGTCCAGCCGTTCCAGAGCACGAGCGCGAGGGCGGTCGTCACGGCGGCGGCGAGCCACCCCGCGGCGCGCACCCGCGGCGCGCCCGCCGCCGCGACCGCCCCCGCCGGGCGGAGCGCCCTCAGGCCGGCCGCGACGCCGGCGACGAAGAAGCACGCCGCGCCGACGTAGTACGCCGGCGGCATCGGCAGATCGGCGCGACCGAACACGCCGAACGACGAGCGCGCGAGCTCGCGCAGGAAGGGCAGCGCCGCCGTCGCCGGGTGCGTCGTATACTCGGTCGCGACGAGTTCGCGGTACTTCGCGAGGCCGAGGCAGTCGCCCGCGTTGCGGACCGCGTTCACCGCGAGCGCCGGCGCCGCAACGGCGCTCGCAGCGAACGCCGCCCGCCCGAGCGCCCGCGCATCGAGGCGTCCGCGTCGATGTGCGTCGAGCAGCCACACGGCCGTCGGCGGGAGCGCCGCGTAGCCCGTCGGCTTTCCGAGCGCGACCGCCCCGACCGCCGCGCCGACCCAGCCGATGCCGGTCCGGCCCTCGCCCGCTGCCGCCCAGCGCGCCAGCGCCGCCGCCAGCGCGGCGACGGCCGCGACCGTGAACGAGTCGGCGTTCACGTACCCGTTCACGAACACGAGCTGCGGAAAGAGCGCGACCGCGGCGCCGCTCGCGAGCGCGAGGCGGCGCGAGCCGCTCCACGCCTCCGCGGCGAGCGCCGCGAGGACCGCCGTGAGACACCCGAGCAACACGCCGCCGAGGCGGGCGGTCGCGTAGTGGCGGAGCCGCCACCACCGCGAGGGGAAGCGCTCGGACGCCGCGTCGTCGGTCAGGAGCCGGCCGAGCGCGAGCGCCGCCGCGTGCGGAAGGTAGGGGACCGGCGGGTACGCGCTGTAGATCGAGCCGCTCGCGGGCCAGGTCGCGAAGTCGCCGCCGGCGTAGCGCATCACCGTCCAGTACTGGAGCCCTTCGTCGGGCGCGCACTCGCGCGCCGCCGGTGGCCCCGCGAGCGGCAGCTCCCAGGCGACGAAGAGCCGCGGCGCCGCCGCGAGCGCCGCCACGCAACACACGGTCCAGGCCCGGCCGCGCATCGCGGTTACGACGGCCGGCCCGGAAACGCCGCCAGGCGCTCCTCGATCCGGCGATAGAGATCCGCCGTGAACGGCAGCCCCGGGACCGGCACGAGCGGAATGCCGCCGCGCGGATCGTACGGCGCCAGGACCACCTGCACCCGATCGAGGCCGACCTCGGCGACGAGCACGAAGAGGTCCTCGATCGCCCGGTCGCCGAGCGCGAGGCAGCCGATCGAGCGGGCGCCGCCGTGGAGGAAGATGTCGCCGCCGAGGTCCAGCCGCCCGTCGACCGCCGCGACCGCGAGATCGTCGGCGTTCGGATAGTCGATCATCAGGGAGAGATGGAAGCGGCTCCGCGGGTTGAACGCCACGACCCGATAGAGGCCCTCGGGCACCTGCAAGTCGCCGCGGCGGAGCTTCGGTCCGCCGAGGCCGCTCGCCGCGAGGACCGGCAGCGTATCGATCCTCGCCCAGGGCCCGGCCGGATCGTCGCGCCCCCACACCTCGAGGCGCCGCTCGCGCTTGAAGCCGAGGAGCACGAGCTCGGCCGGCGGATACGCGACCCCCGCCGCCCCGAGGAGCGGCTTCCAATGCGCCCGCACGCGCGCGCCGAGCGCGGCGACGACCTCGTCGACGGCGGGGTCGCGGCCGGCCGGCGGTGCCGGCGGCCCGAACACGACGGCGGGCTCCGGCAGCGGCGGCAGCGGCGGCACCCGTCGCGACGGCGTACACCCGCCCCCCAGCGCGACGACCATACCCACGAGCACCACCGCACATCGGCCCCGGCCGACGAACGGCGCTGCGTGCCTCGTCACGCCGGCACGCGCGGCCGGTCGGCGCACCCTACGCGCTCAGCTGCACCCGGCACCGCCGCTGATGCACAGCGAAAAGTCGAACTTGCAGGTGAACGTGCTACACGAGAGGCTTCCGCCGGGCGGACTGCATCCGCGCGTTCCGCACGTTTCATTGCCGACGCCCCCGTCGCACTCCTCGGTGCCCTCGACCGTCCCGTTCCCACAACTCTGCTGGACCGTCGCCGTCGGCGCGGGCGTCGGCGTGAACGTCGGCGCCGGGCCCGGCGTGCCGCCGGGCCGCGAGTCGTCGCAGCGAAACTGGTAGTCGACGTCGGCGCCGCCGGGCGCGAGCGGGTAGCAGCGGCGTTGACCGCTGTCGACCTTGCGGCGGCAGGTGAGCTGGACCACGCACGTTCCCGTGTCGGGATCGACCGTCTGCGTGCACTGCGGCTGGCCGGCGCCCGGGCTGATCGTGACGCTCGGAACGCACGGACCGTCCGGGCTCTCACCGCACTGATCGCACAACCCGCCGTCGGAGCCGCCCCCGCCGCCCCCGCAGCTCGTGATCACCCCCACCGCCAGCACCGCCATCACGAGCAACGCTGCCCCGAGCGAGCGGTACGCCTCGATTCCCCCCGACGTGCGAGCCATGCGGCTTCCTGGCACGGGGCCGGCGCGAATTCAAACCCGGTGCGCGCTGCGCCTCAGGGCCAGACGGGCCGCGCCGACGCGATCGTCGGCGCGGCCCGTCGCGACCCGAGCCCGCCCCGGCTCAGTGCGGTCCGAGGTCGGTCCAGACGGTCTTGATCTGGGTGTAGAGCTCGAGGGCGGCCTTGCCCATCTCGCGGCCGAACCCGCTCTGCTTGTAGCCGCCGAAGGGCGCGGCGGCGTCGAAGACGTTGAAGCAGTTGATCCAGACCGTCCCGGCCTTGAGGGTCCGCGCGAGGCGGTTGGCCTTGGTGATGTCCTTCGTCCAGACCGCGGCGGCGAGGCCGTACGTGGTGTCGTTGCCGGCCTTCGCGACCTCGTCGACGTCCTTGAACGGGATCGTGCAGACGACCGGGCCGAAGATCTCTTCCTTCAGGATCCTCGCATCGGGCTTCACGTCGGTGAACACGGTCGGCTCGACGAAATAGCCCTTGGCGAGGCTCTTCGGACGACCGCCGCCCGACGCCGCCTTGCCGCCCCCCTTCTTCCCGGACTCGAGGAAGCCGGTCACGCGCTCGTACTGCTCGGGCGAGACGAGCGGGCCCATCTCGGTCGCGAGATCCATGCCGGGACCGAGCTTGATCTTCTCGGAGTACTCGACGAGCTTCGGCATGACCTTGTCGTAGGCCTTCGACTCGATGAAGAGCCGCGACCCGGCGCAGCAGCACTGCCCGTGGTTGAAGAAGATCGCGTTGGCGGCGCCGATCGCAGCCGAGTCGAGGTCGGCATCGGCGAAGATGATGTTCGGCGACTTGCCGCCGAGCTCGAGCGAGACGCGCTTCAGGTTCCCCGAGGCGGCGCGCATGATGATCTTGCCGACCTCGGTCGAGCCCGTGAACGCGACCTTGTCGACGTCGGGGTGCTCGACGAGCGCGGCGCCGGCGGTCTCGCCGTAGCCGGTCACGATGTTGACGACCCCGGGCGGGATGCCGGCCTCGTCGAGCAGCTCGCCGAGGCGGAGCGCCGAGAGCGGGGTCTGCTCGGCGGGCTTCAGCACGACGGTGTTGCCGCACGCGAGCGCGACGCCGAGCTTCCACGCCGCCATCAAGAGCGGGAAGTTCCACGGGATGATCTGTCCGACGACGCCGACCGGCTCGCGCAGCGTGTAGGCGAGCATCTGCTGGCCCGGAATCGAAACCGGGATGGTCTCGCCTTCGACCTTCGTCGCCCAGCCCGCGTAGTAGCGGAAGTGGTCGACGACGAGCGGCACGTCGGCGACGCGCGAGACCGCGAGCGGCTTCCCGTTGTCGAGGGTCTCGAGCTGCGCGAACTCCTCGGCGTGCTTCTCGATGAGGTCGGCGAGCTTCCAGATGGCGCGGCCGCGCTCGGACGCGGTCATGCGACGCCAGGGGCCGGACTCGAATGCCCTGCGGGCCGCCTTCACGGCGCGGTCGATGTCCTCCTTCTCACCCGCCGGCACCTCGGCCAGCGGCTCCTCGGTCGCCGGATCGTAGGAGGTGAGCGTCTTCCCGGACGCGGCCTCGACCCGTTTCCCGTCGATCAACATCTTCCGCGTCCGTCCGCCGATGAAGTCTCGCACGCCGGGGGCGACGGCGGGATAGTCCGACTGCAATCTCGGTTGTGCCATTGGTTCGCTCCTTTTCATGCCGCGCCGATGGGGAGTTCACGGCCGATCTTAGTCGAGCCTCGCGCAAATTTGCCACCGAAAAAACCCCGGTTCGGCATTCGACCGCCGCCGTGCGCTCGCGCTACAGACGGCGCATGCTCTCCCGAGTCGACCGCGTACAGCTCGCCGTCCCGGACCGGCGTGCCGCCGCCCTGCCCTTCGCCCGCCTCCTCGACGCCGCCGTGACCGGCGAGGATGCCGTGGCGCCGCTCGCCGCGCGCCGCACCACGCTCGCCGCCGGCCGCGCGGTGCTCGAGCTGCTCGAGCCCGACGGCGCCGGCCCCGTCGCCGATCACCTCGCGAGCACCGGCCCGGGACTCTTCGCGGCCGGCGTCGCGACCCACGAGCTCGACGCGCTCCGCCACCGTTTCGTCGCGCGGCGCGTCGACTTCGCGGACGCCGACGGCCAGCTCTTTCTGGCGCCCGCCGCGACCGGTGGCACGGGGCTCCGCTGCGTGGTGTCGGCGCTGCGCGACACGCCGGCCGCCCCCGGCCTGGTGTCGCATCTCTACGAGGTCACCAACCTGGTCGCCGATTGGGAAGACGCCGCCCGCCGCATCGCCGCGCTCTTCGACCTCGAAGCCGAGCGCTTCTGTCCGATCACGAGCGAGGAGTACGGGTATCGCGGCACGCTCACGATGTTCGACCCGCGCGACCGCCTCGATCGGCTCGAGGTGATCACGCCCGTCGACCTCGGGAAGACGATGGGGCGCTTCATGACCAAGCGCGGACCGAGCCTCTACATGTGCTTCGCCGAGGCTCCGGACCTCGCGCTGGTCCGCGCGCGCTTGCGGGAGCACGCGCCGCACGACTGGACCGGGCCCGCCGACGCCCCGGTTCCCGACACGCTCTTCATCCACCCGAAGGCCCTCGGCGGCCTGATGATGGGGGTGAGCCGGACGAGCGTCGGCTGGACCTGGTCGGGGCACCCCGAGCGGGTCGTCCCGGGCTGAGAGAGCGGCCCCCGCTGTGCCGTCCTGACACGCCGGCCGTGCCGCGGGCGCGCACCTGGCCCGGCACGGCACGCGCAAACCCCCGGCGGACCGAGCGAACGCGCTGGCCCTCGCCTTGCTCCACCCTCCTGCGATGCCCGGAGGTCGAGCCATGCCGAACGTCCACGTCCCCCTCATCCCCGACGCCGCTCGGCGCCTTTCCGCCGCGGCCTTCATCGCGTCCGCGGTCGCGACGATCGCGCTCACCGCGCTCACCGCGCTCGGCGCACGGAGCTGGATCGACCAGCCGTTCGCCGGCTTCTTCCTGCGCGCCGACCGGACGGTCGCGGCGGTCGGACGGAACGCCTGGACCGACGTCGCCGCCCGCGACCTCTACGACCGGACGCTCCTCGCCGTCGACGGGCGCCGGATCGCCGACGCCGACGCGCTCCACCGGCGGGTCGCCGCGAAGCCGATCGGCAGCCCGCTCACCTACACCGTGACCGACGGCACCACCGTCGAGACCGTGACCGTCCGCTCGCGTCGCTTCTCGGCGGCCGACTACTGGGCGGTCTTCGGCGCGTACGCCGGCACCGGCCTCTGCTGGCTGCTCCTCGCGATCGCGGCGGCCTGGACGCTCCCGAGCGAGCGCATCGGGCGGGCGCTCCTGCTGCTCGGGGGCGTCGGCGGCGTCTACATGCTGACGGCGGCCGACCTCTATCCGCCGGCCGGGTCGCTGCGCATGCACGTGCTCGCGGCGGCGCTCCTGCCCGCCGCCCTCCTCCAGTTCGCGCTCGCCGTCGGCGACGCCCGCGGGCGCTTCGCCGCCGGCACGCTGCCGGTCGTGTGGGCCGCCTCGCTCGCGGCCGCCGCTTCGCTGCAGCTCGCGATCGGCGATCCCGCCGCGACCCGCGTGGCGCACGCGACGTGCGACGCTGCCCTCGGGCTCGCGCTCGTCTCGGCGACCATCGGCCTCGCGGCCCGCGTCCGCCTCGCGAAGCCTGGCGCGCCGCTCGTCGCCGCCACCGCGCTCGTGGGCCTCGGCCTGCCCGCGGTCGTCTTTCTCCTCGCGGGCATCGTCGGCAACGTGCCGCACAACGCGAGCGCCACGCTGGCGTTCCTCTTCCCGCTCGGGATGAGCGCCGCACTCTGGCGCCGTGACCTCCCACTCGCCGCGCGCGACGTTGCGCGCTCCCACCGATCACTCTAGGGTCCGACGCCATGTCCGAAATCGTCCCGCCGCTCTTTCGCGAGCTCCGCGAGCTCGCCGACAACTACTGGTGGAGCTGGCAGCTCGATGGTCCCGAGGTCTTCCGCGACATCTCGCGCAGCCTGTGGGAAACCTGCGGACACAATCCGAAGAAGCTGCTCGACGAGACGATCGCGACCCGCCGCACCGAGCTCGACATCGACCCGCACTACCGCACCCGGGCGCAGGACCTGGTCACGCGCTTCCGCGCCGCCACCCAGCCGCCGCGCGAGGCGCTCCCCGGGATCGACCCGCGCCTGAGCGCCGAGCGCCCGATCGCGTACTTCTCGGCGGAGTTCGCGATCCACGAGTCGCTGCCGATCTACGCAGGCGGCCTCGGCGTGCTCGCGGGCGATCATCTGAAGTCGGCCTCCGACGTCGGCCTGCCGCTGGTCGGCGTCGGGCTGCTGTACCGCCAGGGCTACTTCCTCCAGGACATGGACCGCTCCAACTGGCAGCGCGAGCGCTACGTCGACCTCGATGTCCCGTCCCTGCCGATCGAGCGCGTCACGTCCCCCGACGGCCGCCCGCTCTCGGTCACCGTGATCATCCATCGCCGTCCCGTGCACGTCAGCATCTGGCGCGTGCGCGTCGGCCGGGTTCCCCTCTACCTCCTCGACACCAACCGCGACGACAACGAGGAGCGCGACCGCTGGATCACCGGCCACCTCTATGGCGGCAACCAGGACACGCGCCTCGTGCAGGAGCTGACCCTCGGCTTCGGCGGAGTGCGCGCGCTGCGGGCGATCGGGCTCAAGCCGAGCGTGTTCCACATGAACGAGGGCCATTCGGCGTTTCTCACGCTCGAGCTGCTGCGCGAGGAGCTCGCGCAGGGCACGCCGCTCGTCGAGGCGAAGACGCACGTGAAAGCGCAGTGCGTCTTCACGACCCACACGCCGGTCACCGCGGGCCACGACGTCTTCGGCGTCGAGTTCATGGACACCCACCTCGCCGCCTACTGGAACGAGCTCGGACTCACTCGCGACCAGTTCCTCGCCTTCGGGCGGCGCCGGCCGGACGATCACTGGGAGCCCTTCGGGATGACGCCGCTCGCGATGCGCTTCGCGCGCTCGGTGAACGGCGTGAGCCGCAAGCACGGCGAGGTGTGCCGCGAGATGTTCCGCGACTTCACCCCCGAGCGCGAGCCCGCCGCGGTCCCGATCCGCCACGTGACGAACGGCATCCACGTCCCGACCTGGGCCGCGCCCGTCGCGCGCTCGCTCCTCGCGCACCATCTCGGACCGGGGTGGGAAGCGCGCCTCGGGGACTCCCGCACGATCGCGCGCGTCGACGACATCCCGGACGCCGAGCTGTGGGAGATGCGCAACCAGCTGCGCCGCTATCTCGTCGCCGCCGTCCGGGCGCGCGCCCACGAGAGCCGCACCCGCAACGGCGAGGACGAGGATTTCATCGCCGCCGCCGACCACCTGCTCGACCCCGACGTCCTGACGATCGGCTTCGCGCGCCGCATGGCGACCTACAAGCGGATGAGCCTCATCATCCACGACCAGGATCGCACCGCGCGGCTGCTCACCAACGACGAGCGCCCCGTCCAGTTCGTGCTCGCCGGCAAGGCGCATCCCTTCGACAACGAGGCCAAGCGCAACTTCCAGGAGCTCGCGCGCTGGAAGCGGCCGATCGAGCACCTCGGGCGCATCGTGTACCTCGAGAACTACGACGTCTCGCTCGCGCGCTTCCTCGTCCAGGGCTGCGACGTGTGGCTGAACCTGCCGCGCCGGCCGCTCGAAGCGAGCGGCACGAGCGGCCAGAAGGTGATCGCCAACGGCGGCCTGAATTGCAGCATCCTCGACGGCTGGTGGTGCGAAGGCTTCGCGAACGACAACGGCTGGGCGATCGGCGCCGAGCTCGACGACGGCGACCCCGAAGCGCAGGACGACGCCGATGCCGAGGCCCTCTACCGCGTGCTCGAGGACGAGGTCGTCCCGCTCTTCTACGAACGCGACGAACGCGGCATCCCGCTCGGCTGGCTGGCGCGGGTGCGCGCGTCGATGCGCTCGCTGCTGCCGATGTTCAACACCGACCGCATGGTGCTCGAATACGCCCGCGAGGTGTACGGTCCGCCCGCCTGAGCCCTCGTCGCATTGCATGACAGGGCGCACGCGCTCTGACGACCGATTCCGCCGGCGGAAACACGTTGTACCGGAACGCTCCAGCCGCTAGACCTTCCGGCGGGAGGATCGTTCATGCCGTGCCGTCTCCGTTCCCTCGCCCTGGGCATTGCCGCGCTCGCCGCGTCGACCGTCATCGCCGCCGACCATCCGATCGGCGGCGACTACCTGCTGTTGAAGGATCCTCCCGGCAAGCCGGAGAAGCGCTCGGTCAACTTCAAGGCGCTGAAGGATCTCGCGATCGACCCCGGCCAGGCGGGCGACCCGCGGACGCTCGGCGCGACGATCGAGCTCAGCGGAGCGGGCGGCGGCGGCGCGACGGGACCGATCGCGCTCGCGCCGGGCTTCTGGAAGGGCCTCGGCAATCCTCCCGGCAGCAAGGGGTACAAGTACTTCGACAAGGCGCGCGCGACGGGCGTCAAGCAGGTGCTCTTCAAGCCCGGCAGCAAGGGCGGGCAGCTGCAAGTGACCGGCGGCGGCGCGGCCTGGCCGTACGCCGTCACGCAGATGCAGAGCGCGGTCGCGGTGCGGTTCCAGATCGGCGGCGAGACCTATTGCGGCAACTTCACCTCCTTCACCAAGAACGAGGCGGGGCGCGTGCAGGCGAAGAACGCCGTCGCGCCGGCGAACTGCACGCCGCCCGTCTGCGGCGACGGCCTCGCGGCGGGGACCGAGGAGTGCGACGATGGCGGCACGACACCCGGCGACGGGTGCTCGGCGAGCTGCCAGCTCGAGGACACGTCGGCGCTCTGCGCCGGCGTACCGGCCACCGGAGGCACCGCCATTCACTCCGTGCGCGTCGCCTCCGGACTCCAGGCGCCGGTCTTCGTGACCGCCCCGCCGCTCGACCCGAACCGCATCTTCGTGCTCGAGCAGGCCGGCCGCATCCGCGTCATCAAGAACGGCGTGCTCCTGCCGACGCCGTTCCTCGACATCGACGCGATCGCCAACGGCGGTCCCGGCAGCGAGCAGGGCCTCCTCGGGCTCGCGTTCCATCCGAACTACGAGCAGAATGGCCGCTTCTTCGTGAGCTACACGCGCAGCGGCGGCGGCGCCGCCGGCCACAGCGAGGTCGCCGAGTACACGGTGAGCGGCAATCCCGACATCGCGAACGCGTCGGGCACCGTGATCGTGACCGGCGCCGACGATCCGTTCGGGAACCACAACGGCGGCATGATCGCGTTCGGACCGGACGGCTTCCTCTATTACGGAATGGGCGACAGCGGCGCGGGCGACGATCCGAACGACGCCGCGCAGGACGACGCCAGCTTCTTCGGCAAGATGTACCGCATCGACGTCGACGACCCGCCGGCGAACCCGCTCGACGACGTCTTCTCCAAGGGCCTGCGCAACCCGTGGCGCTTCAGTTTCGATCGCTTGAACGGCGACCTCTACATCGGCGACGTCGGTCAGAACGAATTCGAGGAGATCGACTACCAGGCGGCGCCGCTCGCGGCCGGTATCAACTGGGGCTGGGACTTCATCGAGGGCCGCCACTGCCACGCCGAAACCGGCGACCCGGCCTGCCCGCCGGGACCCGCTGGCATGACGGAGCCGGTGTTGGAGTACTGCCACAGCCTCGGCAACGACCCAGGAGTCTGCGGCAATCACGCCCTCGGCAACTCGGTGACGGGCGGCTACGTGTACCGCGGCTGCGCCATGTCGGGCATGCAGGGCGTGTACTTCTACGGAGACTTCAGCGGCTTCATCAACACCTTCCAGGGTGTGAGCGGGGGCGACGCGCAGAACGTCCAGAGCCGCACGAGCGATCTCGATCCCGCGACGGGCGGCTTCTCGATCGGCGGCGTCTCGTCGTTCGGCGAGGACGCGCGCGGCGAGATCTACATCGTCGACTACGGCTCGGGCAGCTTCGACGGAGAAGTCTTCAAGATCGTCCCCGGTCCGTAGCGTCGACGACGCGGTGATCCGCGGGGCGTGGACGGAGGGGCCCGCCGCCGCTCGAAGCAATAAGAGATCTCGCCGCGGCGGGCCCCTCCGTCCACGCCCCGGGCAGCTGCGATCGCCCACGACCAGTGACCAGGCGACGCGCTCGCCGCCGTCACCGTGCGCCGCCCGAGCCGCCTCGGACTCCGGCTGAGAGTGACCGCATGCTCGGACCTGCGTGGCGACGCCTCTGTCATCGCGCAGTGTCGCCGCGAGGGCGGCGTGGGGCGCCGTCTCCCTGCGAGATCTCTTACTTCTTCGAGCCGGGAGGCGGCGCCCCACGCCGCCATGGCACCGGCGCCCCGTGCGAGATGATCAGCAGCTACGACGACGCCGCGCGTGGAGCGGTCACGGGCTCCGGCGTCGACTCGCGGGTGGCGTCGTCGAGGGCGGCGGCGAGCTCCTCGCCGTCGAGCGTCTCCTTCTCGCGCAGACGCACCGCCAGCCGCTCGAGACCCGCGCGGTGGCTCCGCAGGAGCTCGCCGGCGCGCTCGTGGGCGCGCCGGATGAAGCCTGTCACCTCGGCGTCGAGGAGCTCCGCGGTCGCTTCGCTGACCGGGATACCCCGTCCGCCGAAGGCGTCGTTCGGCATCAGATACCGGTTGCCGCCCGGCGCCAGGTAGCTCACCGGCCCGAGCCGCTCGCTCATACCGAGCTCGTAGACCATGTGGCGCGCGATCTGCGAGGCGCGCTCGATGTCGTTGTGCGCGCCGGTCGTGACCTGGCCGAAGATCAGCTCCTCCGCGGCGCGCCCGCCGAGCAGCACGGCGAGCCGGTCCTCGAGCTCGGGCTTGCTCTGCAGCACCCTGTCCTCGAGCGGGAGCTGCATGGTGAAGCCGAGCGCGCCCATGGAGCGCGGGATGATCGTGATCTTGTGAACCGGATCGGCGTGCGGCACGAGCGCGGCGACGAGCGCATGTCCCCCTTCGTGGTGCGCGACGACGTTCTTCTCCTCGGGTGAGAGCACGCGGCTCCGCCGCTCGATACCGGCCGTGAGGCGATCCGCGGCTTCCTCGAAATCCGCCAGCTCGACCTGCTGGTGGTCATGGCGCGCCGCGAGCAGCGCCGCCTCGTTCACGAGATTCGCCAGGTCGGCGCCGGAGAAGCCGGGGGTGCGCGCGGCGATGCGATCGAGCTCGAGCCCGGGCGCGTAGCGGATCTTCTTCAGGTGCACCTGGAGGATCTTCACGCGCCCCCGGACGTCGGGCAGCTCGACGACGATACGGCGGTCGAAGCGCCCCGCGCGCAGCAGCGCCGGATCCAGCACCTCGGGACGGTTGGTCGCGGCGAGCAGCACGACGCCCTTCGACGTGTCGAAGCCGTCCATCTCGACGAGCAGCTGGTTCAAGGTCTGCTCCTGCTCGTCGTGCCGGCCGAAGCCCGCCGGCCCGGCGCTCCGCGACTTCCCGACGGCGTCGAGCTCGTCGATGAAGATGATGCAGGGAGCCTTGGTCTTGGCCTGCTCGAAGAGGTCGCGGACGCGCGCCGCGCCGACGCCGACGAACATCTCGACGAACTCCGAGCCGCTGATCGAGAAGAACGGCACGCCGGCCTCGCCGGCGATGGCGCGCGCGAGCAGCGTCTTGCCGGTGCCCGGCGGACCGACCAGCAGCACGCCCTTCGGAATCTGGCCGCCGAGGCGCTGATAACGCTCCGGCGTCTTCAAGAACCGCACGACCTCGAGAAGCTCGCTCTTCGCCTCCTCGATGCCGGCCACGTCGTCGAAGCGGACCTTGATGTCCTGCTCGCTGTAGATGCGGGCGCGGTTCTTCCCGATCGTGAGCGCCTGGCCGATCCCGCCCTGCATCAAGCGGCGCGACGCGAAGCCCCAGATCAGCATCATGACGCCGATCGGCAGGATCCAGCCGAGCAGCACGTCGCGCCAGAAGGTGCTCTCGATGCGGCCGGCGAAGACGACGCCCTTCCGGATGAGCTCCTCGAGCAGCATCTTGTCGTCGACGCCGGGGATGCGGGTCACCTCGAAGAGGCGCTCGGGCTCCGCGCCGGTCCAGCGCGCGGCGAGGGGCTGGTTCTGCTTGATCGCCTTCTGCTCGTCCTCGGTGAGCGCGGCGCCGGGCTTCACGAGCAGCTGGATGCGGTCGACGCCGATCAGCGCCTCCTTGATCTGCCCCTGGTCGAGCAGCTCGTGGAAGCGGTTGTAGGTCTGGGCGACCGGCCGCGGCCGCAACAAGAGCCCCTGCAGGAGGAAGAGCACCGCCATCGCCATCGCGACGTAGGTGAACGAGAACTGCATCTGCTTCTTCGGGACCCGCGGCATGCGGGGTCGAGTGTGCGCACGCCGCGCGCCGGGCGCAAGGGGGCGGCGTACAGGGTCCGGGGACGCGCTCGGGTCAGCGCGAGCGCGCGGCCCCCCAACGGTCCCAATACGTCAAGGTCTCGACGGAAGCGCGCGCGACGGGGCCGAAGCGGCCTACCGGCCAGCCGATCGGCAGCAGGGCGACGGTCTCGATCTCGGCCGGGATGCCGAGCCGTTCCTTGATCGCATCCTCGTAGTGGAGGTGCAGCGTGGTGAGGGTCGCGCCGAGGCCGCACGCGCGGCACGCGAGGAGCACGTTCTGCACCGCGGGGAAGATCGATGCGTAGAGCGCGGCGGGGCTCGGCGGCCGGCTCTCGGGATCGGGCGACAATTCCATCCGCCGCGGCGCCATGCACACGAGCAGCAGCACGGGCGCCTCGTGGAGGTGCTCGGCGAGATGGCTCGCGGCCGCGACCATCTTCATGCGCGCCGCCGCCGCCTCGGTCATCGGCACCGCCGCCGTCGCGGCGGCCTGCATGCTGGCGACGAGGTAGCGGTCCCAGCCGCGCTTGTAGCGCTCCTGGATGAAACGCTTCGTCTCCGCGTCGCGGACCACCAGGAAGCGCCACGGCTGCACGTTGCCACCGCTCGGCGCCCGCACCCCCGCATCGAGCACCTTCCAGATCAACTCGTCCGGCACCGGATCCGCCTTCAACCGCCGCATCGACCGCAGCGAGTACATGATCTCGAACACACCCGGTTCTTGGTTCGCGCTCATCGGGAAACTCTTTCACGCTACGGCTGTACGTTGAGCAAGCGGTCGAGAAGGGCCGAGCAACGCAGCAGATCGGTCCTTATCGGCCGCTTGCGTCGAGCAGTTTCAACACGTCTCCGGTGAGGTCGAAGAGCTGCGCGCACCCGAGCGTGCCCCCGAGCAGCGCGCCGCTGCGCTTGCGCAGGAGCGCGTCCACCTTCTCCCCGACCATCGACCGCACCCGCGCCTGCGGCTCGTCGCAGAGGCCGAGATACGGCAAGCGCGAGGTCGTCGAGTCGGCGGCGACGATCGTGTCGGTCGCGAGGTCGATCTCGTAGTGGACGTCGAAGCCGTGCACGTCGTCGTGCATCGACGAGAAGAGATGCAGCCGCTCCCCCGTCCGGACCAGGCGCGCGAGCTTGCGGCGCACGAAGACGCGCTCGGCCCCGGCGGTCTGGCTGTAGAAGGCCGGCGGCAGTATCGGCACGACCCGGCGGCTGGCGAGGAGCTTCCCGCCCTCGTCGCTGTACGTGAAGCACGAGTCCGAGAGGTCGGCCCAGCCGCTCATGTCGAGTTGCCGGCACGCGGCCGCGTCGTCGGGCGCGATCGCCGCGGTGACCGCCGCCGGTACCTTCGCCACCTGGCGCGCAAGCCGCGCGACCTCGAAGACCGCGTCGGCGACGAGCGCGGCGCCGGCATGCTCGCCCAGCACGTCGCCGAGCCGCCGCCCGAGCCCGGCGATCATGCGCACGCCCGCGAGGCGCGGCACCGCCGCGCACACCGCGGGCGCGAGCTCGCCGGCGAGCACCCGCACCTCGGCGGCGCGGATCTCGTAGCCGGGCGCGAGGGTGCACGTGGCGCGCAGCTCGATCCCGCCCGCGTCGTCCTCCAACCGGACCGTGTGCGTGAAGCACTCGCCCGGAGCGTCGTCCGACCAACCGACCATGCGGCGCTCGTAGCGACCGCGCGCGTCGAGAACGGCCGGCGGGTTCATGCGCCGAACACCTCGCGGAGATAGCCGTTCAGCATGCGGCCGGCCGGGTCGACGCTCGCGCGCACGCGGCGGGCATCCTCGAACTTCGGATAGAGCGCCGCCAGGTCGGCGGCCTTCAAGGAGTGCATCTTCCCCCAGTGGGGCCGCCCGTCGTAGCGGCGGAGGATCGGCTCCACGAGGTCGAAGAAGAACCGGTGGTCGTCCTTGTAGTAGGCGTGCACCGCGATCGAGCCCGAGAGCCGGCCGTAGAACGGCGAGAGCCAGGCGTCGTCGGCCGCGATGACCCGCGCCTCGACCGGAAAGAACACGTCCGGACAGTGCGCCTCGATCGCGGCCACGACCTCGCGGAGCGCCAGCACCTGCACCTCGAACGGCACGTGGTACTCCATCTCGTTGAAGCGGATCGGCCGCTCGTTGGAGAGGAGCTTCCATCCCTCGTCGACGGCCTCCGTCGGGTGGATGCCGGCGGCGAGCACCTTCTGGGCGATCCCGCGCCGGACGGACGGTAGCCACGACGTCCAGTCGCGCAGGCGCTTCAGCTCCATGAGGATGCCGGCGTCCTCGTCGCGCCCGCGCGGCCGCACCGCCTCGGTCACCTCGTCGACGGTGATGGTGGCGGCGATGCCGGTGAACGGGACCGCGAAGAACTCGACGTTGCGGTGCTTGGCGACGAGGGCAGGCCACTCCTCGAGCACGTCGGCGAGCGGGCGCGGCTCGACCCGCTTCTTCACGCGCGTGAGCGCCGCGTTCTGCAGCGTCACCTGGGTCAACACGCCGAAGGCCCCGAGTCCGACGCGCGCGGCCTGGAAGAGCTCGGGGTTGCGGGTGGCGTCGCAGTCGACGAGCCCGCCGGCCGGCGTCGCGATCCGGAACGCGACCGCGTCGCCGTGCAGCGCCTTGTAGGCGCGTCCCGTGCCGTGCGTCGCGGTCGAGAGCGCGCCGGCGAGCGACTGCTTGTTGACGTCGGGGAGATTCGGCATCTCCTGCCCCAGCGCCGCGAGCGCCGACCCGAGATCGCCGAGACGCGTGCCGGCGCGCACCGTCGCCCGCAGACGTTGCGCGTCGTGCGCGACCACCCCGGTGAGCCCGTCGAGCGTGACGAGCGTCCCCTCGGTCGGCACGAGCGGCGTGAACGAGTGCCCCGCGCCGACCGGGCGAATCGGCGTCGGCGCCCTGCGGAGAAGCTCGGCGACGGCTTCCTCGCTCGCCGGCGCGGACCGTTCGGCGGGATACGAGTGCAGGTGTCCCGACCAGTTGCGCCAGACGAGGTGTCCGGCCGCGTCCTGGACGGGCGGGCTCGGCGGCTCCGCCTCGCCGGCGCACCCCTGCAACGCGAGGCCCGCGCCCGCCGCGACGGCGCCCTTCAAGACGGTGCGGCGGGCGATCATGCCTGCTCGCGGCCGGCGAGGAACCGGATGAGGGCCTCGTAGTCCGCGGGCGTGCACGCGAAGCACTGACCGCCCGCCGGCATGCCGTTCAGGCCGCCGACCGTGCTCTGCACGAGCGCGGGCAGCCCCTTCGCCCAGCGCGCCTCCCACGCCGCGCGGTCGCCCGCGAGCGGCGCGCCGGTGTCCGCCACCGTGTGGCAGGCCTTGCACGACTGCGCGTAGAGCCCCGCGAGCCGCCCGTCCTTCGGCGCGAGCGTCTGCGCGCGCGCGAGCGCGTCGCCGCTCAGGTCCGCCAACGGCGCGCCTCCCGACTGACACCCCGCGACGACGCACGCGAGCGCCGTCGCCAGCACCGTTCGCCCCTCACGCACCGACGGCGCCCTCCCCCGCGCGCACCGCGCGCTCCAGTTGCTCCGCGTCCTGCTCGGTCAGACCGAAGTAGCGCGCCTCGGGATGGTGGAACACGAGCGCCGTCACCGACCCCTCGGGCTCCATCATGAAGCCGTCGGTGAGGTGGACGCCGATCGACTTCTCGACGTCGAGGAGGCGGAAGAGCGGCTCCTGGTCTTCCAGCCGCGGACACGCCGGATAGCCGAACGACACCCGCACGCCGCGATAGTGCGCCTTGAAGAGCTCCTGCTTGGTGATCCCGGCGGGATCGGTGAAGCCCCACATCTCGCGGATCTTCTGGTGTAGCAGCTCGGCAAACGCCTCGGCGCCCTCGAGCGCGAGCACCTGGAGGATGTGCGACTTCAGGTAATCGCCGGCGGCCTTCCACGCGTCGGCGAGCGCGCGGACGCCGGGGCCGATGGTCGTCGCGAGCATGGCGACGTAGTCGACGCGGCCGGAGTCGCGCGCCGCCGTGAAGTCGGCGAGACAGAGCCCGCCGTCCTTCGCCTGCCGGCCGAACGCGAAGCGCTCCTTCACGTGATCGCCCTCCGGACAGGTGACCACGAGGCTCTCGCCGTCGCCGTAGGCGCGGAAGAACTTGTAGACCGCGCTCGCGCGGATGTCGTCGCGCCGGAGCATCTCGTCCTCGACCCGCTCCACCTGGGCGCGCAGCTCGCGCGCCTTCGGATCGCCCGCCGCGAGCGCGTCGGCGAACCTGCCCTTGAACCCGAGGTGGCGCGTGTAGAGCATCACCGGGTTGATGTACGGGAAGATCGCGTCGAGGTCGTAGTCCTCGAGCACGTGCAGCTTCAAGTCCGGCGGCTGCGGGATCGGAAAATCATGCCGCAGCTTCGCCTTCGCGAACGTCCGGCCGGGTTCGATCGGCGCCGCGGCGGCGCCGCCGCCCCCGACGAGCGCCGCCGCCTCCTTCGCGAGCCGGGCCGAGAGATCGGCGCGCTTCCCCTCGTCCTGTAGCTGGTTCGCGAGGTCGAGGCCGTTCATCGCGTCCTTGGCGTACACCACGAGCCCCTCGTACTCGGGCGCGATCCGCGTGCGGGTGAACTTGTTGGTGAGCGCCGCGCCGCCGACGAGGATCGGGCAGGCGACGCCGGCGGTCTTCAGGTCTTGCGCGGTCACGACCATCATCTGCGCCGACTTGACCAGGAGGCCCGAGAGGCCGATCGCGTCCGGCGCGTGCGCCCGGTAGGCGCGCACCAGCTCCTCGGGCGGCACCTTGATGCCGAGGTTCACGACCCGGTAGCCGTTGTTCCCGAGGATGATCTCGACGAGGTTCTTGCCGATGTCGTGGACGTCGCCCTTCACGGTCGCGAGCACGATCGTGCCCTTCGTCGACGACTCGCTCTTCTCCATGTGCGGCTCGAGGTGCGCGACCGCGGCCTTCATGGCTTCCGCCGACTGCAGCACCTCGGCGACGATGAGCTCGTTCCGGTTGAAGAGCCGGCCGACCTCGTCCATGCCCGCCATGAGCGGGCCGTTGATGATCGCGAGGGGCTTGCGCTCGCGGAGCGCTTCGTCGAGGTCCGCGTAGAGCCCCTCCTTCGAGCCGACCAGGATGTAGCGCGCCAGGCGCTCGTCGAGCGGCAGCGCCTTCCAGTCCTCGACCGACTGCTTGCTCTTGCGGTCCCGGAAGTGGGCCGCGAAGGCGGCGATCGGATCCTCGCCGCGCGCCCAGATGAGGTCCTCGGCGAGCCTGCGCTCCTCCTCGGGAATCTCGGCGTAGCGTTCGAGCTTCTCCGAGTTGACGATCGCCATGTCGAGGCCCGCCTGCACGCAGTGGTACAGGAACACGGAGTTCAGGACCTCGCGGCCCGCGGCCGGGAGCCCGAACGAGACGTTGGAGACCCCGAGGATCGTCTTGCAGCGCGGCAGCTTCTGCTTGATGAGCCGGATGCCCTCGATCGTCTCGACTCCCGAGCCGACGTAGTTCTGATCTCCGGTGCCGACCGGGAAGACGAGCGCGTCGAAGATGATGTCCTCGGGCTCGACCCCGTAGGTCTTCGTCAGGATCTCGTGCGAGCGTTCGGCGATCGCGAGCTTGCGCACGCGCGTGACGGCTTGCGCTTGCGCCTTGTCCTCGTCGATGCAGCCGACGACGAGCGCGGCGCCGAACGTGCGTGCGAGCGGCACGACCTTCTGGAAGCGCTCCTCGCCGTCTTCGAGGTTGATGGAGTTGATGAGCGACTTCCCCTGCGTGCGCTTGAGCGACTCGTGCAGGACGTTGGCGTCGGTCGAGTCGAGCATGATGGGCACCTTGACCTTCTTCACCACCATCTCGAGGAACCGCGTCATGTCTTCGACCTCGGGGCGGTCGGGGTCCTGGAGACACACGTCGAGCACGTGGGCGCCGCGCCGCACCTGGGCGCGGCCGATCTCGCTCGCCTCCTCGATCCTGCCGGCCGCGATCAACTCCTTGAACTTCCGGCTGCCGAGCACGTTGGTGCGCTCGCCGACGATCACCGGCCGCGTGTCGTCGTCGATGACCAGCGTCTCGATGCCGGAGACGACCGAACGGCGGACGCCGGACAGCGCGCGCGGCGCCTTCCCGGCGGCGCCTTCCGCGAGGCGCCGGATGTGCTCGGGCACCGTGCCGCAGCAGCCGCCGACGAGGTTCACCCAGCCCTGCGCGACGAAGCGGCCGACCTTCTCGGCCACCATCGCGGGCGTCTCGTTGTACTTGCCGTTCTCGTCGGGGAGCCCGGCGTTCGGCACGCACGCGACCGGGAAGCGGGAGATCGCCGCGAGCGTGCGGAGGTGGTCGGTCATGAAATCCGGGCCGGTCGCGCAGTTGAGACCGATCCACAGGAGGTCGCGGTGCGCCAGCGAGACGTAGAACGACTCGATGTCCTGGCCCGCGAGCAGCGTGCCCATGACCTCGATGCTGCACGAGACCGCGATCGGCAGCTCCGTGCCGAGCTCGGCCTGGGCGCGGTCGACGCCGATCAGACCCGCCTTCAGGTTGAGCGTGTCCTGGGTCGTCTCGAGGAGGAGGCAGTCGACGCCACCCGCGATCAGCCCGAGCGCCTGCCGCCGGTAGTGCTCGGCGAGCTCGTCCCACGTGACCCCGCCGGTGACCGCAATGGTCTTGGTGGTCGGGCCCATCGAGCCGGCGACGAAGCGTGGCTTCTCGGGGGTGGAGTACGCGTCCGCGGCCGCGCGCGCGATCCCCGCCGCCGCCACGTTGATCTCGTGCGTCTTGTCTTGCAGGCCGTACTCGGCGAGCACGAGCGGCGTCGAGCCGAACGTGTCGGTCTCCAGGATGTCGGCGCCGGCGGCGAGGAAGCGCTCGTGGACGCCCCGGATCACGTCGGGGCGCGTGAGGACGAGGTTCTCGTTGCAGCCTTCGAGGTCGGGGCCGCCAAAATCCCCGGGACCGAGGTCGAGGGCCTGGATGGACGTGCCCATCGCCCCGTCGAGCACGAGGATCCGCTCGGCGAGCAGGCGCTTCAAGAGTGCTGTGCGGGTCGACCGGTCGTTGCTCATGCGTGCGGACACCTCATGGTGGACCCCATCTTTTAAGGGGCACCCCGCGGCGGTTCAACCGTCCTCCCTCCCGCCGCGACGCACCTTTTCGTTTGACCCTGGCCGCATGCCGACGGTAGCGTTTCCCGTCGGGAGTCGGAGGTGGCGGTGGTGTCGAGGAAAAGCGGTTCGATGCGGAGCCCGTGCGGGCCCGTGATGCGTCCGCACGGCGGCGGATGGGCGGTGGCCCTGGGGGCGACGGCGCTCGGGCTCCTGCTCGCCGGGATCGTGCTCGCGGCCCCGGGCGACCTCGACCGGAGCTTCGGCGACGGCGGCGTGGTCACGACGGCGGTCGGCGGCGTGCCGAACGCCGGCTACGCGCTGGTCGTCCGTCCCGACGGCGCCATCGTGGTCGCCGGCACGACCGGCACCGACGTCGACCCGAATGACCTCGACGTCGCCCTGGTGCGCTACACGAGCGTCGGCGCTCTCGACCCGAGCTTCGGCGCCGGCGGCATCGTCCGCACGTTCGGTCCGTTCGAGGACACCCTCCGCGCGCTCGCGCTCGGCCCCGACGACACGCTGGTCGCCGCCGGCACGGTGACCGACGGCGCGAGCGCCGAGCAGCAGATCGCTCTCTACCGCTATCGCGCCGACGGGACGCTCGACCCGGGCTTCGGCACCGGCGGCCGCGTCGCCACGACCGTGAGCCCCGGCGCCGACCACGCCGAGGCGGTCGCGGTCCAGCCCGACGGCCGCATCGTCGCGGCCGGCGCCACCGAGGGGCGCGGCGATTTCGCGGTCGCGCGCTACGAGGCGGACGGCGATCTCGACCCGACCTTCGGCCGCGGAGGCACCGTCGCGACCGACATCGCCGGCGGGAGCGACGTGGCCTACGCGGTCCTCGTCGCGCCCGACGGCGCGATCGTCGTCGCCGGCACGGCGCAGCTCGGAAACGGCGGCGCGAACGCGTTCGCGCTCGTCCGCTACGACGCCGACGGCGATCTCGACGAGGATTTCGGCGATGGCGGCATCGTCGTCACGAGCTTCGGCCCGTTCGACGAGGCCCGCGCGCTCGTCCGCGACCCCGACGGAAAGCTCGTCGCCGCGGGGTCGTCCTTCACGGGTGAGTCCTTCGAGGTCGCGCTCGCGCGCTACACGGCCGACGGCGCGCTCGATCCGGCGTTCGGCGACGGCGGGCGCGTGACGACGCCGATCGGCGCCGGCCGGGCGCTCGCGCGCCAGGCGGACGGCGCCTACGTCGTCGCCGGCGAGGGCACGCGCGACGGCATCCCCGCGGTGGCGCTCGCCCGCTACGGCGCGGACGGAGCGCTCGACGCCGGCTTCGGCGACGGCGGCGTGGTGACCACCGCCGGCGGACGCGCCGCCGCCGTCGCCGTGCAGGCCGACGGCAATCTCCTCGTCGCCGGCACCACCGTACTCGACGACTTCGTCGTCGCGCGCTACGAGGTCGGAACGGTCCGCCGCTGCGCCGACGCGAACCGCGACGGGGCGATCAGCGTCACCGACGGCGTGCTCGTGTTGCGCGCCGCCGCCGGGTTGCCGAGCGAGTGCGTGACGCTCGTCTGCGACCTCGACGGCAGCGGCGCCGTGTCGGTGAGCGACGGGGTCAACACGCTGCGGGCCGCCGCCGAGCTCGCGGCCACCATCGCCTGCCCGGTGCCCGCCGTCGACCTCGTGCGCGGCGTCGCCGGTCCGGACGGCGTCGCCGCCGCCCTCGCCGTCGAGAAGCCGCCCGTCCCCGCGAGCGGCGCCGCGCACCTCGTCACCAACCTCGCCGGCAACACCACCGCCGACACCGGCGCCACGGCGAGCGTCACCGCGTTCCTCGCGCCCGACACCGTCGCCGCCGCGGCGGCCGGTGAGGCCGTGCTCGTGATCGCGACCCGGGTCGCCGGCGAGTCCTGGACCGGCTACTGGCAGGTCCCGCTCGCCACCGACGCGACCGAGGCGACCGTGCGGGTCCAGTATCCGTCGAGCTTCGCGGCCGAGACGTTCGACCTGCTCTTCGCCGTCCGTCGGGGCGGCGTCCTCGGCGCATACGCGAGCCTCACGCAGCACACGCGGGTGATCGGCACGCCGACGCGCACCGCGACCCCGCGCGCGACTGCGACGCTGCAGCCGCCGACGCCGACCAACACCGGCTCACCCGTGAAGACCGCGACGCCGACGCGCACCGCGACCGAGACCCCGTCACGGACGCCGACCCCGACGCGCACGCGCACCGTCACGCCCACCCGCTCCCCGACCCCGACCCGGACCGCGACCACGACGCCCACCCGCACCGCGACGCCGACAGCAACCCGCACCGCCACGCCGTCCCGGACCCCGACGCCCACGCCAACGCGCACGGCGACCGCGACCCGGACCCCGACGGCCACCCCGACGCGCACGGCGACCCCGACGCGCACCCGCACGCCGACGCCGACCCCGACGAGCTAGGGAATCTCGGGAAGCGCGGCGCTTTCGGTCGTGCGGCGGACGCGTCAGCCGCGGACGAGGCGGACGAGCCGGCGTTCGCCGGCCGCGAGGTCGCGGAACACGAGCCGCAGGCGGCCGTCGGCGCCTCCGAGCGACGCCACCGCGGGGGGCGCGCCCCGCACCGCTTCGACCGACCAGGCCGCGCTCACGTCCGCGAGGTAGACCACGACGGCGAGCTCGGAGGCGGCGGCGCCGCTCGCGAGCTCGACCGTGACCGCACCCTCACCCGCCGCGACGACGCGCGTCGCCGCCCGCGAACGCACCCGCCACCATGCCGCCACCTCGCCGACCGTCGCCAGCCACACGCCCGGGAGGTTGCGGAGACCCGTCAGGTGCCGGACCCCGCCGCGAATCGCCGGCGCGTTCCAGAATTGCGTGTGGAAATCGAAGAAGTAGAAGCCGCCGAATCGCCGCACCTGCTGGAGGTCGCTCCGCATGGCGGTCCAGGCGCCGGCGACGTCCGCACCGTCGCGCCGCACCACGTACTCGAAGTCGTCGTGGGGAATGCGCGGGAGCACGACGACCGCCTTGCCGCCGCTCTCGAGCATCCACGGCTCGGCGCGGTCCTTGTCTCGCCAGCCGACGACCCAGTGGTAGCCCGTGGCGGCGAGCGCGGCGAGGGTATCGCCGTTCGTCTGCTCCTCCGGCGGGCGGAGGCCGATCACGGTGCGGCCCGTGCGCTCCCTCAGGATCTCCCGGCTCTCGACGAGCTGGGCGCGCTGCTGGTCCTCGTCCTGCTCGCTCAGCGGCCGGTGGTCGTGGGTGTGCGAGGCGATCTCGCTCGCCGCGGCGAGCGCCCGCAACGTGTCGGGGTGGTCGCCCGCGACCTTGCTGAGGACGAAGCTCGTGAAGGGCACGTTCGACGCCGCGAGGCGCGCGGCGATCGGCGTGCCCGCGGCGAACTCGTGCTCGGCGTCGAGGCCGATGGCCGCCGCGGCGCGCGCGCCCCGCGGCCACGTCTCCAGGTCGCCGAGCGGACGCCCGCCGGCCCAGGCGAGCGCATTCGCGACCAGACGATCGACACGCGCCGTCCCGGCGCCGCCGCCGACCACCGCCTCCGGCTCGAAGTTGAGCCACACCACCCGTCCCCGGCCGCGGACGGCCCGCGCCACGGCCGTCTGCGGCGGCCCCGCGCCTGCGTCGCGCGCGAGCATCGACCAGTCCACGAACTCCCCGACGGCCGTGTCGCTCGTGAGCGGCAGAGGCCGGTCGTACGGCTGGATCTCGACCCGCGCGCCGGCCGGGATCCCCGCCGTGACGCTCGTTTGCCCGTGCAGGGCGAGGTAGCGAGGCGCGGCGCCACCGTCGGCGTCGGCGAGCACGCGCGCTCCGACGAGCGCGCCGAGCGGCGCGTAGCCGCGCCAGGCGCCGTCGGCGCCGTACACGCCGTACGTCCAGGTCGCGACGAGGCCGGCGCCGCGCTCGACCGCCGCGGCGAGCCGCGCCACGGTGTCGTCGTGGAGCGCCGCGGCCGACGGCGCCACGACGACCGCCGCGGGAGCGAGCGCGGTCGCGAGCGCGGTCTCGTCGACCACGCGCACGCGCCCGCCCGCGGTCTCGATCCGGCGGCGCCAGGCCTCGATGCGGCGGTCGTACGCCTCGGGATCGGCGCCCGACACGCTCGCGAAGTGGCGCGCGGTCGCTTCGGCGCGCAGCAGCAGCACCGCCGCCCCCCCGCCCGCGTCGTCGGCCGTCGACAGCGTGGGCGGCGGCAGCGCCGCGACGACGTTCTCCTCGTCGCGTCCGTGCGTGATCAGCACGAACACCAGCAGCGCCGCGCTCACCACGGCGACCGTGACGGCGACCGCGAACAATGCGCGCAGGAACCGCATGCGCCGGCTCAGCTCCGCGGGAAGGCCGCCGAGCTCGGGGTCTCGGGAAGGACGAGACGCACGAAGAACACCTTGCGCGCCGGCTCCTGCATCGCGTGCGGGTGCCGCTTCTCACGGGCGCGGAAGGCCAGATACGAGAGCACTCCGAGCACGAGCGTCGACAGCGTCGCGATCAGCACGATGGTTGCGAGAATCGGTACGAGGTCCATGGCGTCTTTCTCTCCGACTAGGTCGACAAGCGTCCGAGACGCTCGAGCTTTCCCCACCCCATGCGCACCCCGGCGATCTCCTCGAAGGTGGCCAGCACTTTGCAAATGTCGATCAGGAGGATGTAGCTCATGCGGTACACGAGCGAGCACGGCACGAGCCGCAGATCCTCCTTCTCCGCGGCCGCGCTGAAGAGCGCGCCGATCGCGTCGAGCAGCGTCAGCTGCATCCACCAGAGCGCCAGGAGGCGCGTGGTCCCGTAGCGGACCGCGACCAGCAGGAAGAACGCGTTGGCGAAGACGTTCATCGCCGGCCACAGGATCGCCTCGAACATCATGTAGGCGATCGTCACGCGCGTTCCGAGACGCGGCCCCGATGCGCCGAGCAGGCCGACGTGCTTGCGCAGCGCCTGCAGGATGCCGCGCGTCCAGCGGTAGCGCTGCTTGAGGAGCGGCATGAGCCGCTCGGGCGCTTCGGTGTAGGCGATGGCGCGCGGCTCGTACTTGATCTTCCAGCCTTCCCCCAGGAGCTGGAGCGTCAGGTCGCAATCCTCGGCGAAAGTGGCGGTCGAGTATCCCCCGGCCGCCAGCACGGCGTCGCGGCGGAAGATCCCGAGCGGCCCGGGCACGATGTTGACCGTCCGGAAGAACGCCTGCGCGCTTCGCATCAGGTTCAGGCCTTCGACGTACTCGAGCGCCTGCAGCCACGTGAGCAGGTTGCGGCGGTTCACCACCTTCACGTTGCCCGCCACCGCGACGACGTGGGGATCGGCGAAGTGCCGCATGCCGGCGCGCAGGCTCATCGGCGCCACGTGCGAGTCGCCGTCGACGCACATGACGAAGCCGCCGCGCGCCTCGCGGAGACCGCGGTTCAACGCCGCCGCCTTGCCGCCGTTCGGCTGCGAGAAGACCCGCACCTCGACCCGGCGCGTCCGTTGCGCCTCGTCGAGCGCGCGCCCGTACGTGTCGTCGGTCGAGCCGTCGTCCACGACGACGATCTCGAGATTCGGGTAGTCGAGCGCCGCCAGGGAGCGGATCGAGCTCTCGATGCAGACCGACTCGTTGAAGGCCGGCACCAGCACCGAGACCAGCGGCGCCGCGGGATCCATCTCCGGGTCGCTCAGGCTCTCGAGGTGGCCGAGGAACGCGAACCACAGCATGGCGAAGTAGCGGATGATCAGGAGGACGAGGAAGCAGAGCAGCGCCGTCACGGACAAGTTCACGATCGCGTTGTCGATCGCGTAGTCCTCGCGCAGTACGGAGACGTAGAGCGCGATGGCGCCGATCAACACGCCGACGCACGCCGCCACGAAGAGCAGCGGGAACATCCCGGAGCGCTGCCGGCTCATGACGCTCCGAAGCGGTACCGGACCGCGATCGTGCCGCTGTGGGCGACGTAGCCGCCGCCGTTGCCGCCGCCGACGCTGCCGACGCGGCCCGTCTCTCCGTAGCGATAGCCAAACTCGGCGGTCAGGCCGCCGACCTCGGCGAGCGCGAGGCCGGCGCCGAAGCTGCGCTCGAGCGAGCCCTGTCCCTCCTCCTGTCCGTAGCCGACGCGCGCGTCGACCTGCAGCGCCACCTTGGGGGCGATCTCCTGGCGGACGATCGCGCTCAACCCCTGGGTCAGATAGCGCGCCGGATCCCAGTAGAGGTCGCTACGGTCCGCGTAGTCGAGGTACCCGGCGTCGAGTTTCACCGTGACCCCCGGCTTCCGCAACACGCGCCGCGCGAGCGACGCCTGCAGCGCGACGAGGCGGTTGCCGTCGCTGTACCCGGCGACGCTGCCGGTGCCCGCGAGCTCGAGGCGCCCCGGCAGCACGTGCCGTCCTTGCACCCGCAGCCGATCGCCGTTCAGAATGCGGCGGTCGGCCGACGCGACGGTGAGCACCTCGTCGATGAGGTCGTAGTGGTCGTAGGCGACGGCGACCTGGCTCTCCGGCCCGAGGACGCGCGTCAGCTCGACGGTCGCGCCGTGGCTCGTCCGCTCCTCGTCGTAGACCGTCGGCGCCCAGACCGCCGTGAGCCGCCAGCGGTCGTCGAGGTCGCGCAGCAGGCTGAAGCGGCCGCGATCGGCGCGCAGGCTCGCGCCGTGCTGCTCGTAGTCGGTGTGGACGATCGCGACGGCGACCTCGGTCGCGAGGTCGTGGCGCTGCCGCGCCTCGACCGTCACGCGCCGCTGCCGAAAGCCGTCGGAGTCCTGCACAGCCGTGAAGGTCGGGAGCCCCTCGGCGACGCCGCTCTCCGCGGCGAGAGCCTGCTCCGCCGCCCGCGCGTCCGCATCGTCGCCGCCGAGCCGCGTCGCCGCCCGGTAGTGGCGCGCCGCCGCCGCGCGCGCCCCCCCCCAGCGATACACGTCGCCGAGCATGCGCTCGGCGCGCGCCGGCGCCGTACCGCGCGCCGCCGCGATCTCCCGGGCGCTCTCGTCGAGCTGGCCGTCCCAGGCGAGGACGCTCGCGCGCTCGAGGCGGAGATCGAGGTCGGCGGGCGCCGCGGCGACGAGCGCGTCGTACACAGCGAGCGCCCGTCCGTAGCGCCCCTCCCAGGAGAGCGTGCGCGCGAGCTGCCGCCGCGTCGTCGCGTCGTCCGGGCGGCGGCGGAGCTGCTCGTCGTAGAGCGCGACCGCCTCGGCGAAATCGCCCCGCTCGGCGAGCGCCGCCGCGAGCCCCGTCCGGGCGTCGGCGTCGTCCGGGCTCGCCGCCAGCCTGGCGCGCGCGGCGGCGACGCGCTCCGCGCTCCGCGTCCGGCGCTCGGCGCGCAGCGTCGCCTCGCGGCTCCGGAAGCGGCGGTCGCGCGGCCAACGCCGCCGCGCGCTCGCGAGCAGCGTGTCGGCGAGCGTGAACTGCTCGGCGGCGGCCGCCGCGTCGACCGCGAGCGCCCAGCGCCCGGCGTCGTCGGGATGCGCGCGCCGCTCCGCGTCGGCGGCGAGCGCGCGATGCGAGGGCGACGCGAGGAGGGCCGCGAGCGCCCGCTCGGCCTCGGCGCGCTGCGGATCGGCCGCGAGCGCGGCGCGGAGCGCCGTCTCCGCGTCTCCGAGGCGGCCGCTCCATTGCAGCGCGAGACCGAGCCCGAGAAGCGCGCCGGCGTCGCCCGCGTCGGCGGCGACGAGCGCCTCGTACTCCGCGATCGCCGGCGCGAGCTCGCCGCGCCAGGCGCGGACGTCGGCGCGCGCCTTGTGGAGAGCTCGGCGATCGGTGTCGGTCCCGCCACCCGCGAGCAACCGGCCGTACTCGGCCTCCGCACCGGCGAGGTCGTTCGTCTCCGTCAGCAGGTGCGCGAGCTCGACGCGCACCGCGCGGTCGTCGGAGTGGACCGCGAGCCACGCGCGGTAGAGCGCGACCGCGTCCGGCAGGCGGCGCGCCAGGTAGCACGCGCTCGCGCGCGCCAGCGTCGTCTGGCGGTCGCGGAGCGGCGGCCTCGGATCGCAGGGCGCGCTCGCGACCGCGGGATCACGCCACGAGACGAGCGCCAGGACGATCCACGTCCCGGCCAGACAGCGCATCGATGCTCGCACGGGACGCTGCTAGGCGACGGCCTGCTTCGCCGCCCCCTCCTCCCGCCCGAGCGCGCGCGCCAGACTCTCCAGCAGCTCGTCGATCGTCCCGCCGTCGCTCGGATAGGCAGCGGTCGCGGCGCGGAAGCCCGCCAGCACCTGCCCGGCGCCGCGCCCGCGCTCGGCGAGCCAGCCCTGCAGGCGCTCCGCGAGCGCCGTCACGTCGTCGCCGCCGGCGCCGAGCGCCACGACCGCGATCTCGGTCGGATGCAGCCAGCAGAGGATCTCCTGTCCCGCCAGCGCTTCCGGAAAGTCGTGCGGGGCGAGCGCGACCGGCCCGCCGGCGACCATCTCGCCGCTCGGCTCGAACCCGAAGCGGGCGACGAGCAGCGCGCAGCGCTCGGTCGCCTTCAACGCGGCGGCGACGCAGTCGCGCAGGAAGAGCGCGAAGGGGTCGCGCAGGCGGAGTCCGCCGCCGGCGGTCGTCACGAGCCCGGTCACCTCGTCCTCGGCGCTCGCCATCTCCACCGCGACGTGGCGACGCAGCTCCTCGAGCTCGTCGTACACATGCGGCGCCGCTGCGGGGTCGACGGTCACGAGGCCGGTGCCGAAGGCGACGCGGAACGGCCGACCCTCCGCCGGCGGCGTCACCCCGTGCATGCGTTCGAGCTTCAGCACGCCGGTCTGCCGGCCGCTCGCCTCGGAACCGAGGACGATCGTGCCGAACGAGGAGCGCTTCAAGTAGGCGTTGGCGAGCTCCTCCTGCGGCGTGACGGGGTCGTCGGAGAGGACGAGCGTCGTCGCGCCGGTGCGCTCGAGCCCGTCGACGAGATCCGTCATGAGCGGCGCCGACAGCACCAACCGCGGCGCCGAGCAGAGAATGGTCAGGATCGAGTTGATGACGATGCGCGACGCCTGACACTCGGCGGCGTAGCTCGCGATCTCGGCGGCGAGCGCCACGACGTCGTTGCGCGTCTCGAGCGCGTACTCGAAGCGCTCGGCGAGCCCCACCACCACGAGCTTTCCGGAGCGCACATGCGGCCGGAGATCGAGCCCGACGCTGCTGCCGACGTAGAGCACGGTGTCGACGCGGTCGGTCGTGACGAGCACCGCCCCCTCCCCGCGCTCGAGCGCGCGGTGCAGGAACTGGACGGCGAAGACGCCCTTGACTCCGCCCCCGGCGCCCTGCCCGAGATAGACGCGGCCGCGGCAGAGGCCTCCGACCTGTTCGTCGAGCGGCGCGATGCCCGTCGTCTCGAAGTCGAGGGGCCGCGGCCCTTCGGTGCTCTGCGCCGCCTGTTGCTCGATCACCCGGACCCGGCGGAGCTCGGCGTAGCGGCGCAGCGTGCCGCTCACCGTCGCGAGGAGCTGCTTGGCGGTGAACGGCTTCACGAGATAGTGCTCGACGCCGAGCCGATTGCCGCGCTCGAGGCTCGTCGCGTCGCCGAGCGCCGACAGGAAGATGACCGGCACGGCGAGGAGCCGCGGGTCCTCACGCAGGCGCTCCAGCAGGCGGTAGCCGTCGACCTCGGGCATCATGATGTCCGAAACGACCAGATCCGGGACGAAGGTCTGCAGCCGTTCGAGCGCGCTCACGCCGGAATCGGCGGCCGTCACCTGATAGCCCTCGCGCTCGAGAATACGCGACGCGAGGAGTCTCACCTCATCGGAGTCGTCGACGACGAGAATGTGGGGACGCATGCACGCTCCTCTCCGGCGTCTGTATCGGCACTCGCCGTCGCACCCTTGAGAAACAGGCGACCCGAAATGGCGCACACGCGATTCGCCATGCGACGTCGCACGCGCTCGCTTGACAGTCGCGGAGCGGCAAGGACGAATGCCCGCCCATGATCGTGGTCGTGTACGGCTATGAAGGATCGGGCGAGGGGCACTGGCAGCGGTGGGCGGCGGCGGCGCTCGCGGCGGGCGGCGTCCGCGTCGCCTTTCCGGAGCTCTCGTCGCCCGCCGCGCCGCGGAAGGACGTGTGGGTCGCGGAGCTCGCCGCCGTCCTCGACGACGCGCGCCGGCGCCGCGACCCCGTGACGTTCCTCTGCCACTCGCTCGGGTGCTGGGCGCTCGACCACCTCCTGACCGAGCACGGCACGGCGGGCGTCCACGCGGCGCTTCTCGTCGCCCCGCCCTCGCCCTTCCTCGCCTTCGAGCCCGTCGACACCTTTCTGCCGCCGCCGCGCCGCGCCGACGTGTGGGCGCCGCTCGCGTCCCGGACCCTCCTCGTCGGCAGCGACAACGACGACTACGCCGGCCCCGAGGAGTTCGCGGAGATCGCGCGCACGCTCGACATCGCGTTCCGCGCCATGCCCGGCGCCGGCCACATCAACGTCGCCGCCGGGTACGGACCGTGGCCGTTCGTGCTCGAATGGGTCGCCGAGGTGGGCGCGCGCTGACGCTAGAGCGGCAGCCGGGCGCGGACCACCGTGCCCGCGCCGACCGCGGAGGTCAGCTCCAGCGCGCCGCCGATCAGCTCGGCGCGCTCGCGCATACCGAGCAGTCCCATGCCGGTGGCGCGCGGGCTCGCCGCCTCGGCCCGGACGTCGAACCCCCGTCCGTCGTCGCACACCGTCAGCACCAGCATGCCGAGCTCGAGCGCGACGCGGACCTCCACGTGCCTCGGCGCCGCGTGCGCGATGGCGTTGCGCACCGCCTCCTGCGCGATGCGGAACGCCGCCGTCTCGACGTGCTCGGGAAGCCTCCGCTCGATCGTGCCCCGCACCGAGACCGCGCATCCCGAGCGCACCTCCTGACGCCGCGCGTGCGAGCGCAACGCGGCCTCCAGGCCGAGGTCGTCGAGCATGCTCGGCCGGAGAGCGAGTGAAGCGTCGGCGATCTGCCCGATCGTGTGGTCGAGGATCTCGAGCGAATCGACGAGGCGCGCGTCGCCGGCCATGACGGCGTGGCGCGCGCGCAGCGCCTCGAGATTCAGCTTCAGCGCTGCGAGCTGCTGGCCGATCTCGTCGTGCAGCTCGCGCGCGAGCGTGCGCCGCTCCTCCTCCTGCACGGTCAGCAGGCGCCGCGAGAGGGTCTCGAGCCGCGCCGAAGACTCCAGGATCGTCCGCTCCGAGAGCTTCGCGGCCGTGATGTCCTTCACGACCGACACGAAGTCGGTCGGGGCGCCGGCGGCGTCGCGCACGAGGGCGACGTGCAGCGCGGCCCAGACCGTCGTGCCGTCGGGTCGTACGTAGCGCTTCTCCATCGCGTAGGATCCGGCGGCGCCGGCCAGCAAGCGCTCGACGTGCGCCAGGTCCGCCTCGAGGTCGTCGGGATGGGTGATCTGCTGGAAGTCGCCCGCCAGCAGGCGCGCCCGGGGATACCCGACGATCTCGCAGAAGCGATCGTTCACCTCGAGGAAGCGCCCCTCCGGGGCGACGCGGGCGATGCCGACCGCGGCCTGCTCGAACACCGCCCGGTACCAGGCCTCGCCGTTCGCAGCTGCCCGCGGCGCGCGGCGCGCGCGGAGCCCTCGCGGCGTCCGGGCGGTGCCCATGGTGCCTACCGGATATCAGCCTTGCCGGCCCGAACAAATCCTCGGCCGGCCTCACCCCCGGCCGGGCGGAGTCGGCGCCGGATGCGACGCGCGCGACGGGAGCTCGGGGCCGCAGGCGGGCGTCCCGGGCTTCAGGCCGGCGAGCTGCTCCCGCTCGAGAACCGCGAACAGCTCGTTCGGCCGCGCGAACGACCGGAACAACGCCTCCATGACGGCCGCCTGCGTCCGATGCGTCTCGAGCGCGTCGAGCTTCGCGCGCACCTCGGCCTCGTCGAGGGGCAGCGAGAACCAGCGCCCGGGAGCGAAGAGCGCGGCCGGCTCCGGCAACGGCCCGGGCTGGTCGGGCGGTGGAGGCCAACCGCGCGCCGTGTGCACCAGATACGTCAGCAGGCGGTCGGGCGCCTTGTCCGCCCCGCCCGGCTCGCCGCTGAGCGCCTGCAGCGCCGCGAGCACGAAGGTGAAGCTCGCACAGTGGTCGGAGTGGTTGTCGAGCGGGGTCGGCAGCACGATCCAGTCCGGAGCGGAGCGCGCCACCATGCGCGCGATCAGGCGGATCAGATCGCGGCTCACGTAGCGTGCGCCCGCCTCGAACGCGTGCGGATACGGTGGAGTGTCCTCGCGGGTGTAGGGCGACTCGTAGGGCGGCTCGCGCTCGCCGCGTCGCCAGATCTCGGCGAGGCCGCCGTCGGGAAATCCGAGGAACGTGACCGACGGCGGCAGCACGCGGTAGCGCTCGAGCGCGACGAGCGCCTCGGCACGTCGCAGCTCGCCGAAGGCGCGATAGTCGCTCGCCGACGGTTCGCGATGACCCGTCGCCGCCTCGACCGCCTCGGGATAGCCGTCGCCGTTCGTCAGGAAGAGCACGTCGACGCGCCCGCCCGCGGCGACCACCTCCTGCATCAATCCCCCGGCTCCGAGCGACTCGTCGTCCGGATGCGGCGCCACCACCAGCACGCGGACGCGCGGCGGGACGACGAGCGTCTCGGCGGCGCGCGCCGCGGGCGCGGCGGAGAGCGCGAGCACGGCAACGAGCGCGGCAGCCGCCGTGCGGGGGTCAGGGGCGAACGGTGATCGCGCCACGGCGGGACCTCGTAGCATCGCGCCGCCGACCCGGCCACCGCCAACCGCGCACGGCGCGCCCTCCCGCCGCGTGCGCGTCTATGCTAGGCCGCCGGAACGAAGGGAGAGCCGTCATGCCGACCACGACGAGCCACGTGACCTGCCCGCTCTGCGAAGCGACCTGCGGCCTCAGCATCACGACGAACGGCCGCGCCATCGAGGACCTCCGCGGTGATCGCGACGACGTCTTCAGCGCCGGCTACCTCTGCCCGAAGGCCTACGCGCTGAAGGATCTCGAGGCCGATCCGGACCGTTTGCGTACGCCGCTCGTCCGCCACGACGGACGCCTCGTACCCGCCACCTGGGACGAGGCCTGGGCCGAGATCGAGCGCGGGCTCGGCACGGTGCTGCGTGACCACGGACGCGATGCCGTCGCCGTCTACGTCGGCAACCCGAACGCCCACCACCTCTCCGGGCTCTACGTGCCGGCGCTCATCAAAGCGATCGGCACCCGCAACGTCTTCTCCGCGAGCACGATCGACCAGATGCCGAAGCAGGTCTCCGCGGGCCTCATGTTCGGCGGCGCGCTCTCGATCCCCGTTCCCGACGTGGACCGCACCGACCATCTCCTGGTGCTCGGCGCCAACCCCCTCGCCTCGAACGGCAGCCTGATGACCGCGCCCGACATGAAGGGCCGCCTCCGGGCGCTGCGCGCGCGCGGCGGCACGCTCGTCGTGATCGATCCGCGCCGCAGCCTGACGGCGCTCGAAGCGGACGCGCATCATTACATCCGCCCCGGGACCGACGCCCACCTGCTCTTCGCGCTCGTCCACGTGCTCATCGCCGAGGACCGCGTCGCGCTCGGCCGGCTCGCGGAGCACACGGCCGGACTCGGCGACGTCGAGCGCCTCGCCCGTCCGTTCACTCCGGAGGCCGTCGCGAACATCACCGGGCTCGCGGCCGCCGTCATCCGGGGCATCGCGCGCGACCTCGCGGGGGCGCGCCGCGCCGCCGTCTACGGCCGCATCGGCACCTGCACGCAGGAGTTCGGCACGCTGGCGAGCTGGCTCGTCGACGTCCTGAACGTCCTCACCGGCAACCTCGACCGCGATGGCGGCGCCATGTTCCCGAAGGCGGCCGCCGGGGCCAAGAACGCGACCGGCACCCCGGGCGTCGGACGCGGCGTTCGTTTCGGACGCTTCGCGAGCCGCGTGCGCGGGCTGCCGGAGGTGTACGGCGAGCTCCCGGCGGCGACGCTCGCCGAGGAGATCGACACGCCCGGCGACGGACGGATTCGCGCCCTCGTCACGGTCGCCGGCAATCCCGTCCTCAGCACGCCGAACGCGGGCCGCCTGCGCGCCGCGCTCGCCACGCTCGACTTCCTGGTGAGCGTCGACATCTACCTGAACGAGACCACGCGGCACGCCCACGTCGTCCTGCCGGCTCCGTCCGCGCTCGAGCGCTCGCACTACGACGTCGCGCTCTACCAGCTCGCGGTGCGCAACGTCGCGAACTACTCGGCGCCCGTCTTCCCGGTCCCCGACGGCATGCTCGAGGAGTGGGAGATCCTGCTCAAGCTCGGCGCCATCGCGACCGGCATGGGCCACGGCGCCGACGTCGCCGCGCTCGACGACTTCCTGATCGGGCAGGTCGCGGCGCGCGAGGTCGCGACGCCGGGCTCCCCCGTCGAAGGACGCGATCCCGCCGAACTCATCACCGCGCTCGGTGCGCGCCGCGGGCCGGACCGCCTCCTCGACTTCCTCCTCCGGAGCGGCGCGTACGGCGACGCGTTCGGGCGTCGCGAGGGTGGCCTCGGCCTCGACGTGCTCGCGCGCCACCCGCACGGCATCGATCTCGGCCCCCTCCGACCGCGCGTCCCGGAAATCCTCCGCACCCCGAGCGGCAAGATCGAGCTGGCGCCACCCCCGCTCGTCGCCGACGTCGCGCGCCTCGCAGCCACCCTCGCGCGCGCGACCGCGCCGCTCGTGCTCGTCGGGCGGCGCACGCTCCGGTCCAACAACTCGTGGATGCACAACCTCGACGTGCTCGTGAAGGGCCGCCCGACCTGCACCCTGCACGTGCACCCCGACGACGCCCGCCGCTTCGGCCTCGTCGACGGCGGCGCGGCCCGCGTCCGCTCGCGCGTCGGCGCGCTCGAGATCCCGGTCGAGGTGACCGACGGCATCATGCCGGGCGTCGTCAGCATCCCGCACGGCTGGGGTCACGACGATCCGGCGAGCAGCCTTCGCGTCGCGGCGGCGCACGCCGGCGCCAACTCGAACCTGCTGGCGGACGACGCCGCCATCGACCCACTCTCGGGCAACGCCGTACTGAACGGCATCCCCGTCGAGGTGGAGCCGGCGCCGGCCGCCTAGACCGCCGCGTCGCGCGCCGCGCCCCCGCCGATCTACTTGCAGGTCAGCTTCGACGCCCCCGCCGCGCACGACGGCGCCGACGGCGGGACGAGGAAGCGCGCCTCGCCGCACTGGTCGGTCCCCGGCATGGCGCCCGGCGGGTTGCCCGTGTCGTTGAGCTCGATCGCCACCGTGATCGGCGACTGACCGGGCGCGAGCGGATAGCTGCCGCGGTCGCCGGAGATCGAGAACGTGACGAGGCCCGGAACCTTGGCCGTCTTGTCCGTCACCACCACCTTCTTGATGCCGTTCTGCGACGGCGGCGCGGAGACCTTGTCCTGGTAGGTGAACTTGTTCGGCGGCGACCCGGACACCTTCCAGCCGACGGGATTCGCGGCGGTGTAGATCCCTGCGGGCACGTGCTGGTCGACGACGAGCGCGCCGGTCGGCCCGAGCACGCGGACGTGGAGGCCGCGCGCCTGGGGCGCGATCGGCGAGCCGCCGGTCGGGATGGTGACGGCGCCCGAGATCTTCACCTTCTGGAGCCCCGGAGCCTGGTCGAGCTTGGTGAACACGACCTTCGGCTTGATCCAGTCGCCGGCCGTACCGAGGCGCGAGCACGGATCGCCGCCGCCGATCGCGGGCGGGCGCGCGAGCGCGCCGATGCAGTAGCCGTCGTCGTCGCTGTCGTTGTCGGCGTCCGCAGGACAGCGGTCCTGCGCCGTGCAGAGCCCGTCGCCGTCCGGATCGACGAGTCGGCAGAGCGTCGTGCAGCACTCGTCGGTGCCGTTCGCGGCGCCGGCGTCGCACTCCTCGCCGCTGTTCTGGATGCCGTTGCCACAGGCTTCGAGCCGGCACAGCTGATCGCAGCCGTCGCCCGGAACGACGCCGCCGTCGTCACACTGCTCGCCCGGGTCGCGGAAGCCGTCGCCGCAGGTCGGCGGGGCGTCGCGCGTCGAGGGCACGCAGAGGAGCGTCGCCTTCTGCGCCTGCAGCGTTTCGTCCGCGAACTCGTTCGCCGCCTGGAGCGTGCGCTTCTCGAAGGCCGTCTGCCCGGACGCCTGCCGGATCTTGTAGCAATGGATCTGCGCCGCCGGACTGATCGCCGGAACGCCGTCGACGTCGGTCGTGTTGCAGACGCTCTCGGGCTGCAGCACCGTGGAGAGCTTCTCCTCGAAGACATCCTGCAGGTGCATGTCCGCCGCGACGAGCTTCGGCGCGCCCGACGGCGTCTTCGCCGTGTAGCACTTGAAGCGATCGAGCCCCGGCGCGGCGGGGATGCCGCCGCTCCCGGCCGGCACGCAGAGGCGCTTCGCCTTCTTCAACGTGAGTTGCTGACCGTTGCCGAGCTCGTTGTCGACCGTCTCCGTGCTCGAGGCGAAGCGCGCTTGGCCGGGCGCGTCCTTGATCTGGTAGCACTGGAGGTGGGCGTCGGGATTCTGGATGCCCTGCCCGTCCTTGTCGACCGCGTTGCAGAACTCGGTCGTCTTGATGACGCGGGTGACCTTGGTCTCGACGCCGTCGACGAGCGTGACGCTGCGCTCGACGAATGCGGTCGCGCCGGAGGCTTTGCCGGCCTTGTAGCACTTGTAGTGATCCACGACGGCCGAGGCCGGCGTCGGCGTCGCGGTCGGCGTGACGGATGGCGTCGGGGTGACCGTCGCCGTGCGGGTCGGTGTGGGCGTACGGGTCGCGGTCGCGGTGGCGAGCGGGGTCGGCGTCGCGGTGGCGAACGGGGTCGGGGTCTCCGCCGTACTCGTCGGCAGGACGGGCGTCGCCGTCCGCGTGCCGAGCGGGGTCGCCGTGCGGCTCGGGGTCGGCGTCCGGGTCGGGCTCAGCGTCGGCGTCGCGGTCACCGTCGGGCAGAGGAACTGCGAGCAGGTCGCGTTGCAGCACGCGCCGTCGGCGGCCGCGCCCATGTCGCACGTCTCCCCGAACTGGCGGACGCCGTCGCCGCACACGGGGCAGTTCGGGAACGGCCCGTTCGCGAGGGGATTGTCGATGCGCGCCGGATTGAAGACGACGCCGGCGCCGATCACCGGGTTCACGCCGGGGAGATGCGTGGTCGTGACCGTGCCTCCCGGCGGCGCGACGTACTGCGAGCCGCCGCCGAGCTGCATCGCCCGCCGCGAGACGAGCTCGATGTCGGACCCGCCCGGCAGGCTCGTGACCGGGTTCACGCCGCCAGTGCCGTCGATCTTGACACTCGCCGCGACGCTCACGCCGCACCCCACGAGCGAGATGCTCTGTCCGCTGGCGTGCCCGGTTCCGCTCGTGGCGACGATGTTCTTCTGCACGGACAGGTTTCCGCTCCCGCCCTCGTCGCTCGCGAGCCCGGCCGCGACCTCGACGAAGCCGCCTTCGCCGTCGGCGCTCGTGCCGCGCGTCGTGACCACGCCGTTCACCGTCGCCGCGCGCCCCGCCGCCATGAGGACGTCGCCGCCGGCGTCGGTGCCGCTGTTGTCGAGCGCCGCGGTGAAGAACAGGTCCCGGCCGGCGCTGATGTCGAAGCTGCCGCCGTCGCCGCCGATGCCGCCGCTGTTCATCGAGATGGTGCCGCCGATCTCGAGGTCGCCGTCGAGCGGTCCGAGGACGTTCGGGTTGATGTCGCCGCTGTCGATCGTGATCGCGCCGCCGGAGCCGTCGAAGTTGGTCGCGGCGTCGACCCGCACGACCATGCCGGCGCCGAAGAACCGGATGCGGCCGGCGGCGAGGACGTCGAGCTCGCCGCCGTCGCCGCCGAACGTGTCGGTCGCGCTGCCGCGCATCAGCAGCGACGCGCCGTTCACGTCGATGCCGCCGCCGAGCACGCTGCCGCCGAGGAAGTCCTCGCCGGCATCGAGGGCGATGTAGCCGCCGAAGCCGCCGCCGACCGTGCTGTCGGCGTAGACGCCGCCGTTCACGATCGAGATGTCGTCGCCAACGGTGGCGCTGAACTCGCCGCCGTCGCCGCCGCCGCCGTTCACGTTGATCGGCCGGGTGACGATCAGGCTGCCGCCCGCCGTGAAATCGCAGACGCCGCCGGTCCCGGCGTTCTGGGCGGAAAGGTTGATGTCGCCGCCGATGGTGATGCTGCCGGCCTGGGCGGCGACGTCGAGCTCGCCGCCGTCGGTGAAGCGATCCCCGAGGTCCGCGAAACTGCTCATGCCGGGCCCGTCGAGCACCGCCCCGGGCTGCAGGACGACGTTCTGCGCCGCCACCAGGCGGATCGTGCCGGCCGAGTCGCCGGCCACGTCGATGTTGCCGTCGATGTCGATCGAGCCCGAGCTCGTGAGCGACACGACGCCGCCGGCGATGATGTAGCCGTTCGGCTTCACGAAGTCGCCGCGCGCCTTCAGCTTGCCGGTCGACGTGAGCGTGATGTGGCCCGCGTTGATCACCCGGATGAAGCCGAGCCCCGTCATCTGGAAGGTCTTCTCGATGCTGAGGGCGCGGCCGCCGAGGTCGAACTCGCACCCGCCGGCCGTGACGTCGATCGCCGTGGTCATCCGCACCAGCGTGGCGGAGCAGACGCCGGTCCCGCAGAACACGTCGGCGGTGTTGGCGAGCGCGTCGGGACCGCACGTCTTCACGACGGCGAACGCGCGGGTCGGCGCGGCGAAGACCGCGGCCGCGACGGCGGCGAGCAGCAACAGCGCGGGGCTCCCGAACGATCGGGGCTCGTGGGGATTCACGACATACACTCCTTCCCGAAAACGCGAAGACTGCGATGCAGGGCGGCCAGAGCGCGGATTATGCGGGCATGGCGAATGCCGGGTCAAATAGAAATCTGCGGCGGCCTCGGCGGCTTGAGCGGTCGGAGCGGCGCGCGTATGAGCGGTAGCGCGAGCCGGGACCGTGGGAAGCGCACCGAAGCCAGATTTTCGCATCGTTCTCCGGGCCGCCAGCCTCCTGAACTCGTCGCTCGACGTCGGCGTCGTCCTGCGCGAGCTCCTCGACGGCCTCGACCGCCTCCTCTGCCCGACCCATTGGTCGCTCCTCCTCCGCGACGAGGCGACGGGCGAGCTCGTATTCACGCTCGTCCGCGGCGAGGCTCAACCCCAGCTCCTCACGCGCCGCCTCGCGCCGGACGAAGGCATCGCGGGCTGGGTCGCCACCCAGGACGAGGCGCTCCTGATCCCCGACGTCGCCCACGACCCGCGCTTCTCCGCCCGCATGGACACGCTCTCGGGCTTCCGCACCCGCTCCGTCGTGGCGGTGCCGCTCAGGGCGCGGGCCCGCTGCATCGGCGTCCTCGAGATCGTGAATGCGCTGCACGAGCGGGTCTTCGACGCCACCGATCTCGAGATCCTGCAGAGCTACGCCGACTTCGCGGCGATCGCCATCCACAACGCCCGCACCCACGAGGCGATCGTGGAGTTCGCCAAGAACGACCCCCTGACGGGCCTGCGGAACTCCCAGTACTTCATTCGCGCCATCGAGGAGGCCATCGCGCGCGGCGAGCGCTTCGCGATCGTGTTCTTCGACATGGATCGCTTCAAGCGGCTGGTCGACACGCACGGCCACGTGCGGGGCAGCGCCGCCCTCGCGGAGGTGGGCCGGTGGCTCGGCGGCGAGCTCGCGCCCGGCGAGGTCGGCTGCCGCTTCGGCGGCGACGAGTTCGCCCTCCTCTTCGCCGGCGCCGACCGCGCCGCGGCCGACGCCCGCTGCCGCGATCTCGCGGCTCGGCTCCAAGCCCGCACGTTCCTCGCCGACGAGGGCATCCACGCGACGCTCGGCGCATCCTTCGGCGCGGCGGCGTTCCCGGTCGACGGCGACACGCCGGCCGCCCTCCTCCACCTGGCCGACGCGCGCATGTACGTCTCGAAGCGCGCCCGGCAGATGGCACGCGGCGCCGACTGACGCACGCGCCGCCGCGCTTGACCCATGACGGTGAGCCGCTAGAACCGCCGCGCATGGGCCCACCCATCGGCGTCGCCGGCCCGCGCTCGTCCGGGAACGTCCCCGCGTCCCCGAGCGTGCTCCTCGACACCTGGCGCCAGATCGTCCTCAGCGGCAACCTGCCGCGCGGGCGGCCCATGGACGCCGTCTCGCGCTGGCTCCTCATCACCCGCGCCTGCGTGTTCTCGATGACCATCACGTCGGCGCTGATCGGCGGCCTGCTCGCCGCCGCAAAAGCGCCCGCAACGCACTGGGGATGGTTCGCGCTCGCCGCCGTCGGGCTCGTGGTCGCGCACGCGACCAACAACATGATCAACGACTACTTCGACACGATCGGCGGCGTCGACACGGAGAGCTACACCCGCACGCTCTACGCGCCCCACCCGCTCTTCTCGAACCTGATCTCGCGCGAGGGGCTGATCGCGGCGATCCTCGCCTGCAACCTGGTCGACCTCGCGATCGGCCTCTATTTGATGCGGGCGCTCGGATGGCCGGTGGCCGCGTTCGCGCTCGCGGGGCTGTTCGTCAGCGTCTTCTACGTCGCGCCGCCGCTCGCGCTGAAGCGCCACGGGCTCGGGGAGCCCGGCGTGTTCGTCGTCTGGGGGCCGCTCATGATCGGCGGCTCCTACTACGTGACGTCCGGGACGCTGCCGGGATGGATCTGGCTCGCGTCGACGCCCTACGCGCTCGTGGTCACGACGGTCCTGATCGGCAAGCACATCGACAAGTACGAGCAGGACGGGAGGCGCGGCATCCGCACGCTGCCGGTGATCCTCGGCCGCGAGGCGTCGCTACGGCTGAACCAGATCCTGATGATCGCGTTCTACGCGATCATCGCGCTGCTCGTGGTCCGCGGCACGCTCGGCGCCGGCGTGCTCCTCGTCGGGTTCGCGATCCCGCGCCTCCGCATGGTGCTGCGGGCGTACAGCGAGCCGCCGCCCCCGGGGCCGCCGCCGGGATACCGCCTCTGGCCGCTCTGGTACGTGTCGCTCGCCTTCTACCACAACCGCCTCGCGGGCGGCCTCTTCGTGCTCGGACTCGTGGCGAACCTGATCTTCGGGCTGTGACCGCGTGTGCCGCGATGCGCCGGCTCGGCGGCCTGCCGCTCGGCGCGCCCGGCGCCGCCCCGGCGTGGCCGCCGCGAGCCGTCTTCGTTCGGTGTCGGCGGTGGGCAGGTCCGGGACGCCTCCTACGGTCGCCGGGGTCCAGCCACCCAGCGCGTACGGCCCGCCGCAGCCTCCCCATCTTGCGCACGACGCGCGGCGCGGCTCCCCGGAGCCATCCCGGACCTGCCCACCGCCGAGTGCGTCGCAGCACGGAGCGGGTGACGGGCGTGGACTTGCCGCGCCCCATCTGCGATCGGCCTCCCATCGCTGGCCGACGCGCGAGCGGTCGCGTAGCTTCGCCCCATGGACCTCCGGCACGGCGAGCGGCCCGGGCACCCCGACACCCCGGCGTCGGCGGCAGCCGGGATCGTCCCCGCCGGCCCGGCGCGCGCCCTCCCGCCCGCGCGTCGCAGCTACGTCGGCGCCGTGTCGCTGTGCGTCGCGGTCATCGGCGCCCTCGCGTCGCGGATCGCGCTCGCGCACGACGCCGCCGAGACGCTCCCGTGGCTTCCGATCCTCGCCGCCGGCTTCGACGCGGCGATGGTGGGCGGCATCGCCGACTGGTTCGCCGTCACCGCCCTCTTCCGCCATCCGCTCGGCATCCCGATCCCGCACACCGCGCTCATCGTCGAGCGCCGCGACAAGCTCGTCGACGGCATCGTCGCGACGGTCCAGGACGAGTGGCTGTCTCCGGAGGTGATCGGCGCCAAGCTCGCCGCGTTCGCGCCGAGCGCGGTCGTGCGCGACTGGCTCCGCGACCCCGAGCACGTCGGCCGCCTCGGCGGTCCGGTACGCGACGTGCTGCGCGGCGCCGCGCGCCTCCTCACCGAACCCGAGGTCACGGCCTTCGCCGAGCGCACGATCCGGCGCGAGCTCGGCGGGCTGCCGGTCGAAGCGGTCGGGCGCTTCCTCGCGATCGCCGACGCGAGCGCGAGCGCGCGGGCCGCCTTCACGAGCGCCGCGCTCTCGATCGCGAACCTCGCCGACCGCCCCCGCACGGCGGAGGACCTGCGCTTCTGGCTCGACCGCTCCGCCGCGACGCTCCGCGCCGGCGGCAAGCGGCTCGTACCCATGCTGCTGCGCCGGCGCCTCGTGCAGCGGAAGCTCGTGGAGGCGATCTGCAGCTACGCCTCCGCCGAGCTGCGCGCCGCGGCGGCCGACGACGCCCATCCCCTGCGCCGCACGGTCTTCGGCGCGATCCGCGGCTTCGGCGAGCGCATCGTCGCGGGCGACGAGCGGGCCCTCGCGCAAGCGGACGCGCTCCGGCGGGCATTGGTCGAGTCGTTGGACGCCGACCCGCTCGTCCGGAGCGCGCTCGCCGAGCTGCGGCGCCAGCTCGAGGAGGACCTCACGAACGACGCGAGCGCCCTCTCCGACCTCGTCGACCGGCGCTTGCGAACCACGATCGTCGACTGGCTCGACGATCCCGAGCGACGCGCCTGGTTCGACGGCTGGGTGCGCACGATGAGCCAGGATCTCCTGCGCCGGCACCATCACCAGATCGGCCGCACGGTCCGCGACTACCTCGACAAGCTGAAGGACGCGGAGCTCGTCGAGCGCATCGAGGCGCGGGTCGGCGCCGATCTCCAGTACATCCGCCTGAACGGCGCCGTCATCGGCGGCCTGGTCGGCGTGTTGCTCGCCGTGCTGCATGCCCTCTTCGGCCATTGAGACCGCCGGAGGATCGTCCCGCGGGTTCGGCGGGCAATCCTACTGGTTCAACTCGTCGAGGGTCATCGAGAAGCTCGGCGCGAACGTGTCGAGGAAGTAGCGCACCTCGGGCGCGACGAGCGCGCGGACGTCGCGCTCGAGCACCTGCGCGGCCTTCCGGAAGTCGTCGTTGCCGGCGCGGATCTCCTCGAGGCACTTGAGGTACGCCGTGAGCTTGTCGGCGGCCTTCACGAGCGCCCACTCGGCGGCGTCGGCCTCGGCGGGAAAGAGCAGCGCCGTGAAGCTCGGCGCGAGCTCGGCGGGAAGCATGCTCTTCAGCCGCTCGTTGGCGACCTTTTCGATCACGCCATGCGCGGCGCGGATTTCGGGATTGAAGTGCTTGATCGGCGCCACGACGTCGCCGGTGATGACCTCGGCCGCGTCGTGGTAGAGCGCGAGCGTCGCCGCCCGCTCCGGCCGCACGCTGCCGCCGAAGCGCGTGTTGCGGATGACGGCGAGCGCGTGTGCCAGCATGGCGACCTGGAGGCTGTGCTCCTGCAGACTCTCCACGTGGGTGTTCCGCATGAGGCCCCACCGCTTCACGAAGCGCATGCGGGCGAGATAGGCGAAGAAGTGGCTCATGCGTGGCTCCTCCTCGATCGCACGAGGCTAACCACAGCGCCCCGATGCGCGCCAGGCGCGCGACAGCGGCTGCCGCCGCCTCGCGGCCCTACCCGCTCCGCGCGTGGGCGCGGAAGAACTCGAGGATGCGCGCCGTCGCGTCGGCCGGCCAGGTGTGCCCCTGCGCGCCGGTGCAGACCACCACGTCGGCGGCGCAGCCCGCCGCGGCGCGACATCCGACGGCGGCCGTATCGCCCGCGTCCTCGGCGCAGCCGTTCGCGCGCCGCCACCACGCGGCCGCGCCGGTCGTGAGCCGCAGCGGCACCACCCGGTCGGCCGCGCCGTGGAAGAAGAGCATCGGCACCGGCGCGGGCGGCGCGCAGCCGTCGAGCGGACGGGCTCCCGCGACCGGCGCCGCCGCGGCGATCCGCCCGCCGAGCGTGCACGCCAGCAGGTTCGCGAAGAAGCCGCCGTTCGAGAATCCGGTCGCGTAGACGCGTCGCCGGTCGACGCAGCGCTCGGCTTCGAGCGCGTCGAGGAGCGCCGCCACGAAGGCGGTGTCGCGCGTGTCGCCAGGCGCAAGGTCCCAACCGCGACCGACGCCGTCGAGGAGGCGGACGTCGTCGCGGCCGTCGGCGTGCACCGCGATGTAGTCGCCGCGCGCGACCCCGGCGACGAAGCCGTCGCCCGCGCGGAGGCCGGCCGCGGAATGGCGGAAGCCGTGGAAGGCGAGAAGCACGGCGCGCGGCTGGTCCGCCGGTCCCTCCGCGGCGTCGACGAGGTAGCGGCGCTCTTCGCCGTCGACCGTGACCAGGCGCTCGACGCCGACGAGCGCCGCGGCCGCCCCGGCCCGGCACCCGACCGAAAGCTCCGCCGCGGCGCTCGCCGAAGGCGCGCGGCCATGAGCTCCGGGCGTCGTCGACGACCGGCACCCCGCGACGACCGGGACCGCCAGCACGAGCACCGACACACCGAGCAGACGGACCCACGCGAGCCACGGCGCGTCCGCGAAGCGCTCGGCCGCGAGGGCGTGGGCGCGCGGGTCGTCGCCGACGGTCGATCCGAGGAGTGTCACGCGCGGAGCGTGCTCCAGCTCGGCGGCAATTTCAACGAACGCCGCGCGCGCCCGCGCGAGCCGTACCGCCCCGACGAGTACGCGCCCGCGCGCGGCCGAGCCTCAGCCGTGCTCGAGGGCCCCCGGCCAGGCCGCGATCCCCTCGACGACGTTGTAGACGTCGGACCGGCCCCGCCACACCAGGTAGGCGGTCGCGTCGAGGGAGCGGATGCCGTGCTCACAGTGGACGACGAGCGGACCGGCGAGCCCGAGCACCTCGTCGACCCGCGCGACGAGCTCGTGCAGCGGCACGAGCCGGGCGCCCGGCAGACGGTGCGAGCGGAACTCGCCCTCCGTCCGCACATCGACGATGGAGCACGCGCGCCCCGCGGCGAGCCACGCTGCGAGCTCCGCGCAACGGAGCGGCCGCACCTCGGCGGCGCAGGCGCCGAGCTCGCCCGCGGTCGGGAGCGCTTCCGGGTCGCGGGTCGGCCGATCGCGGGGGATCACGCCCGGCTCCGAAAGACGCCGAACGCGCTCGTGTACCCGTGCAGGAACGTCCGCCCGTGCACCGGCCCGATCTCGCCGTTGCAGAAGAACCCGCCGAGCGGCACCCGTCCGAGATGGCGCTGAAAGGTCCGCGTGTCGTGGTCCGGCGTCCCGTAGAGCTGCGCGCCCCGCCCGAGACACGAGAAGATCAGCGCACCCGTCGGGCGGCCGTGCGGACGCTCGCCGTAGCGCGCCAGCACCGCGTCGAGGTCATGGGCCGACGTCGCCGCGTCGCGCAAGTGGAACTGCACGACCATCCCGGTCCTGAGCGCCGCGCCGACCGCGATCGCCCCCGACTTGCCGTCGATACCGAGGAGGTTCCGGATGAGGAAGTCGCCCTGGCGGTACGCCTCCTGCTCCTGCATCACGACCCCGAGGAAGAGCGAGTTCGCGAAGAGCTGCCGATCGCGCGGATCCGCCTCGGCGACGAGTTGCTGCAGCACCGCCAGCGCGGGCTTGCCGTCGAGCGCGTGGAGCACGTTCTGATCGGCGCGGGTCACGAACATCGGCTCGCCTATCGGCCGGCAGCCCTGCGCGACCACCGTGTCGAGCTCGAGGTTACCCATGAGCGCGACGCCCACCGCGCCCGACCGGTGGACCGCGTCGCCGAGAAAGAGCGCGTTCGCTCCCGGCTCGCGGCCGCCGCTCGCGAGGCCGCCGATCTTCGGGCTCGCCGGATACGCGGCGTCGAGACCCGCCACCAGCGTCTCCGCATCGAAGGTGAAGGGATCCGGCAGCAGCACGAAGGCGGGACGGCGGGCCGCCGCGACACCGATGGCGCGCTCCCACGCCTCGGGCGCCGCCGTCCGCGATGGCTGCTCGTCGCTCTCGAGATGGAAGGGCCACACCTCCACCCCCGGAAGCACCGCAGCCGTGAGCGACACACCCGCCTGGCGCTCGACCTCGCGCCCGCCGCCGATCACGCTCCCCGCCGAGCACCCGAGCGCGAAGCGCGGCGCCAGCGTCGCGCGCACGAGCGCCGGCAGCCGCTCGTACTCGCGTTGATGGTGCTCGGACACGAACGCGGCCACGAGATCGGCGGTCGCGCCGGCGAGGTCGGCCGCGATCGCCTCCGCGGCTTCGCGCACCGCGGCGTCGAGCGGCGTCGCCGTCGAGACCGCGGAGATCCAGCGCATGCGAGATCCCTAAGCAGAATACGCGCGAGCCGCAAGCGCGGGCGGGCTTGAGAGTCGCGAGCCGACGGCGTATGCGCCGACCATGCGGAGCGACGTCACGTTTGCGAGCGAGGGCACCACGTGCCGAGGCTGGCTCTACCTCCCTGACCATCGCGCCCCCGGCGCTCGCGCACCGGCGATCGTGATGGCGCACGGCTTCGCCGGCGTGAAGGAGATGCGCCTCGACCGCTTCGCCGAGGCGTTCGCGGCGGCCGGGCTCGCGAGCGTCGTCTTCGACTATCGCGGACTCGGCACGAGCGACGGCGAGCCGCGCCAGGACCTCGACCCGTACGCCCAGGTGCGCGACTACCGGAACGCGATCAGCTTCGCGCGCACGCGCCCCGAGATCGACCCCGGACGCATCGGCGTCTGGGGCTCGAGCTACAGCGGCGGCCACGCGCTCACGGTCGGCGCCTGGGACCGGCGCGTGCGCGCGGTCGTCGCGCAGGTGCCGCTCATCGACGCGTGGGAGTTCGTGACCCGCGGCCTCGGCCCCGCGATGCGGGACGCGCTCGTCGCCCAGCAGATCGAGGAGCGCGAGCGCGTCTACGCGGGCGGCGCGCCCGCGATGGTGCCGGTCGTCGGCGCGCCCGACGCGGCGCTCGGGACGCCCGACGCCGCCGCGTGGTTCCAGAAGGTCGCCGCCGAGGCGCCGTCGTTCCGGAACGAGGTCACGATGCGCTCGTGGGAGCGTATCCTCGAGTACTCGCCGCTGCGCTGGATCGATCGCATCGCGCCGACCCCGGTCGCCATCATCGCCGCCGAGCAGGATGCCCTCTGTCCGATCGCGCTCGCGCGCGAGGCGTTCGCGCGCGCCGGCGAGCCGAAGCGGCTCGTCGTGCTGCCCGTCGGCCACTTCGATCCGTACGAGCCGCCGTGCTTCGCCGACGCCGCCGGCGCCGCGGTCGAGTGGTTCACGGCGCATCTCGGTCGCTGACGATGGCGAAGGCGCGATCGCGTCTCCCCACCTACGGCGCCGCCGGCCGCCTCGCCCGCATCGTGCTGGGACTGATGTCCCGGCCGCACGGCTGGCCGCTCGCGGCGATCACCGCGGAGCTCGGGATCTCCGAGCGCACGCTGCTGCGCTACCTCGCCGTCTGCCGGAACGAGCTCGTCGACGCCCACGGACGCCCGATGATCGAGGTGGTCGGCCAGGGCACCGAGCGCTGCTTGAAGCTCGTCGAGCACGGACCCGCCCCCGACGTCGGCGTCTTCGAGGCGGTCTTCTTCTACTTCACCCAGACGGTGCTCACCTTCCTCGAGGGCACCGTGCTCAAGGACGGCGTCGCCGGGCTCTGGGAGCGCCTGCACCGCGGCCTTCCCGCGAGCCAGCGCACCCGCCTCGTGAACCTCGGCAAGAAGTTCTACGCAGTGCCATTCGCGGCGAAGGACTACCGCGGCCACGACGAGCAGCTCGACCTCGTCGTGCGCTGCCTCATCGACCAGCACCGCATGCGAGTCGACTACCAGGGGCTCGTCGGCGAGGGGAAGGTGCACGACTTCGACCCCTACACGCTCGTGCACTACCGGGGCGGTCTCTACCTGATCGGCTACAGCCACCGGTACCGCAAGAACATCTGGCTCGCGATCGAGCGCATCCGGACCGTGGCGAAGCTGCCCTACCGCTTCGACTACCCGGCCGGCTACAGTCCCGAGAAGTACACCGAGGGCATGTTCGGCATCATCGAGGGGCCGGAAACGACGGTCGAGCTGCTGTTGCGAGGCAAGGAGACGGCCGCCTTCCTCATGTCGCGCCGGCTGCACCCGACCCAGCGCTTCACCACGCGCTCCGACGGCACGACGCTCCTCACCATGAAGGTGCGCGGCACGACGGAGCTCTCGAGCTGGATACTCTCGCAGGCGCCGTGGGTCGAGGTGATGAAGCCGGCGACGCTGCGCGACGAGGTGGCGCGCCGGCTCCGCGAGGGCGCCAAGCTCTACGGCCGCGCGCGCGAGAGCTGAGCGCCCGGACACGGATTGGAATCGGCCGCACGGATCAGACTCCGACGCACTCGAACCCGAGAGCGCGTGCAGCTCGCGCTTGTTGCGGATCGTGGGTTGCGAAGACGAGCTCGGCGTCGTGGCGCTCGCGCCACAAGAGTGCGCTCGCCAGGTGCAGCGCGTCGAGCGTCTTCACGGGTGTCGCCATCGGGAGCGCGGCGCGCCCGAGAACGAGACGCGTCACCCGAATGCAGTCGATGGTCCGCACGATCCGCCCGAGCGCGCGGTGGAACGCGCCGACCTGGTCGTCGTCGAGCGCTCCCTCGAGGCGCAATCGGTCGAGCACCCGCCGCGCCTCGACGCTGAGTAGCTCGCTCGCGCACGCCGTCTCCCACTCGGCCCATGACGACAGGCGCCCGGGCTGGCCGAGCACGACACGCAGCACCGTGCTCGTATCGAGGTAGACGGTCATCGCGCGTCACGGTCCTCACGCAGGAGCTTTACGACGTCGACCGGCGCTTTCGGACGCACCGCTCGAAGCCGCGCGAGATCGCCGACCGGCAGCGACGCCGGTTGCACCTGGAACCCGTCGCTCTCGTCTGCTTCGTAGGGCACGAGGCGCGCGATCGGCGTCCTGCGGTCACACACGACGACCGACCGACCCTGGCGCACCTCCGCGAGGTACGCGCTCAGGTGCGTCTTGAGCTCGGATACGTTGGCCTTTTTCATGGTCTTATCATGACCAGAAATGGTCCCGACGAGCAACCTCCTCGATCTGGCTCGCCGATCGCCGCGAACCGCTCCGCTTCGAAGCGCCGCGCTTGCGCCCGCATGCACCGCCCGCGCGCCTCGAGCGGCGTCCGGCGCAAATCGCGGTTCCGAGCCTTCGCAAACGGCACATCGCGCCGCGCCTGGACCGCATGCGGGGGCTAGCGGGCCGACGCCGACAGTGCTACAGGACCTCAGCGTGACCGGTGTCGTGCCGTACGCTCCGCGCGTACGACGTGACGACCGCCGCCTCGGGCGTGGTGTGATGTAACCCCCAGCGCCGCGGTGAGAACGACTGTACCGAACGAACCTGGCCGCAGGCGTGCGACGCGCTGCCGGACGGGCGGACACCTCGAACGACGGAGGACGAACGGATGCTCGGGAAGATCCAAGAGCTGCTCGGTAGCAACGCCGATTCCTTGCTACGTCATAGCTGCACGACCATTTCGAAGGACCTGCTGCACGCGCCCGGACCCGACTTCCTCGAGCGAGTCTGGATCGATTCCGATCGCAAGCCGCCCGTCCTCCGCAATCTGCAGACGATGTTCGGCCACGGGCGGCTCGCCGGCACCGGCTATCTTTCGATCCTCCCGGTGGACCAAGGGATCGAGCACTCCGGCGGCGCGAGCTTCGCGCCGAACCCGATCTACTTCGATCCGAAGAGCATCGTGGAGCTCGCCATCGAAGGCGGCTGCAACGCGGTCGCCAGCACGCTCGGCGTGCTCGGCGCGGTCGCGAAGCGCTACGCGCACCGCGTCCCGTTCATCCTGAAGTTCAACCACAGCGAGCTCATCACGTACCCGAACAAGTTCGACCAGATCCTCTTCGCGAGCATGCAGCAGGCGTTCGACATGGGCTGCGTCGGCGTCGGCGCGACGATCTACTTCGGCTCGGACGGCGGCAGCCGCCAGCTGCAGGAGGTCGCGCGCGCCTTCGAGCGCGCCCACGAGCTCGGCATGTTCACCGTGCTCTGGTGCTACCTCCGCAACAACGCCTTCAAGACCAAGGAGGCCGACTACCACGAGTCGGCCGATCTCACCGGCCAGGCGAACCACATCGGCACGACGATCCAGGCCGACATCATCAAGCAGAAGCTTCCGACCAACAACGGCGGCTACACGGCGCTGAACTTCGGGAAGACGCACGACAAGGTCTACTCGCAGCTCACGAGCGCCCACCCGATCGATCTCTGCCGCTATCAGGTCGCGAACTGCTACATGGGCCGCAGCGGCCTCATCAACTCGGGCGGCGCGTCCGGGAAGAACGACCTCGCCGACGCGGCCTTCACCGCCGTCGTCAACAAGCGCGCCGGCGGCACCGGGCTCATCTCGGGCCGCAAGGCCTTCCAGAAGCCCATGAAGCAGGGCGTGGAGATCCTGAACACGATTCAGGACGTCTACCTCTGCAAGGAGATCGGCCTCGCCTAGGTACCGCCGACGAACCGGACGCCGATCAGGCGACCCCGAGGGAACGCCCGTCGCCGGAACGTCCGACGGTGCGCCGGAGGCGTCCGCCTCCGAGAGCTCCGCGGCCGCGCCGTCCCCGGAGCCGGCGGCCGCCGCCTTCACGACCGGCGCGGCGCTCCCGAGCGGCGGCGCGCCGATCGACGACGCGCCGGCCGCGCTCGACGCCGCCGTGCGCCCCGAGGGCGGACAACGGCCGCCCGGACCCCGCCGCCGTCGTCGCCGCGGCGGCCGCCGCACGTGCCCGAACGTCGGCGCGGGTAGCAACGGCGAGTCGCCGCCGGTCGAGACCACTGCGGGGCTCGACGCCGTCCAGGCGGCAGAGCAGCCGGCGCCCGAGGGCGCGCCGCAGAACGGCCCACAACCGGGGAGCGGCCGCCGGCGCCGCCGCCGGCGCAAGCGCCGCGGGCACGGCGCCGGCCAGCCGGGCTACGGTGCGCCGTCGAGCGCGGTCGAGGCGGCCGCGCGGCGGCTCGGGCTCCATCGCCTCTACCCCGAGCAGCAACGCATCGTCGCCGAAGCGTCGGCGGGCCGCGACGTGCTGGTGGTGCTGCCGACCGGTTACGGCAAGTCGGCCTGCTACCAGATCCCGTCGATGACGCTGGCGAAGCCCGTCGTGCTCTGCTCGCCGCTGCTGGCGCTCCTCGAGGACCAGCACACCAAGCTCCAGAAGCTCGACGTCCCGGTCATCCGCCTCGACGGCACGATCCGCGGCAGGGCGCGTAAGGCCGCCTTCGAGCGCCTCGAGGCCGGCGGTCCGATCCTCCTCATGACGACGCCCGAGACGCTCGGTTCACCCGAGCTCCTCGCGTCGCTCGGGAAGACCGGCATCGGGCTCGCCGCCGTCGACGAGGCGCACTGCATCTCGGAGTGGGGCCACGACTTCCGCCCGGCGTATCTCCGGATCGGCGAGCACCTGCGGGCGCTCGGTCGGCCGCCGATCATGGCGCTCACCGCGACCGCCACCGAAAAGGTGCGCGAGGACATCAGCCGCTTCCTCGGCCTCGACGATCCCGTGGTCGTGTCGAGCTCGCCACACCGTTCGAACCTGGCCTTCCAGGTGCTCGAATGCCAAGGCGACATGCGCTCACGCGCCCTCATCCGCTTCGTCCGCCGCCTGCACCGGCCGGGCATCGTCTACTGCACGACCACGCGCGAGGTCGACAGCGTCTACCTCGTGATGCGCCAGCTCGACATCCCGGCGCACCGCTACCACGGCAAGATGACCGCCGCGGAGCGCGTGCACGAGCAGGAGATGTACATGAAGTCGGGGCGGCGCACCGTGATGGTCGCGACGAGCGCCTTCGGCCTCGGCATCGACAAGCCCGACATCCGCTACATCATCCACTACCAGGCGCCGGCCTCGCTCGAGCAATACGTGCAGGAGGCCGGGCGCGCCGGCCGCGACGGTCGCCGCTCCGATTGCATCCTGCTCTACGACCCGTCGGACCGCGCGATCCACGAGCTCCTTCTCGGCAAGAGCCGCGTCCGCCCGGATCAGCTCTACAAGATCGGCGAGGCGCTCGCGGCGTGGGGCGGCGAGAACCGCACGCCGACGCTGGAGGCGCTGTCGATGTCGGCGGGCCTCGGTCCGCGCATCGCGCAGGCCCTCCTCGCGATCCTCGAGGAAGCCGAGCTCGTCCGTATGAGCGACGGCACGATCGAGGTGCTGCGACCGGAGACGATCGAGGAGGAGTCCCGCCACCTCGCCGGGCAGTTCGCCACCCTGCGCACACAGGACGGGAGGCGCCTCGACTCCGTCGCCGAGTACGTCCACGCGCCGGGCTGCCGCGCCGTCACCCTGCGCCGCTATTTCGGCGAATCGAACGAGCGTCCCTGCGGCCTCTGCGACGCGTGCCGCGGCGTGGCGAAGCGCCCGGCGAGCTTCTACGAGCCGGTCGTGCGCCCGCCGCGGCGCCGGCGCCGCGAGCGCGAGCGGATGGCGCGGCGCGAGCGCGGCCGGAACCGGCGCCGACGGAAGAACGTCGCGGCGCCGACGGCGGTCGCGGCGCCCCCCGTGCCCGCGCACGAGACGGTGGCAGAGCCGGCCCCGATGCTGCCCCCGCCGCTGCCGCCGATCGACCTGTAGTCCGCGCCGGTCGCGCCTGGCCTGCGCCGGTCGCGCACGACCGAGGGTCCTCGGTGACGCGATGGCGGGGCAGTCGTTTCGCTCCCGCCCCTCCGATCCCCATTCGGCTCAGAGCCGTACGAAGGTGTGCCGGCGGTGGGCTCGCGTCACCAGCCCCAGGCCGACGGCGTCGCCGATGATCTCCACGGCCAGGATGGCGTCGGGGTCGGTGAAGGAGACTTCGGGTGTTTCGCCGCGCGCCTCCAGGGCCTCCACCAGGGCGCCGCCGAGGAGGCGCTCGAGGTGGTCGGACCGGAGGATGCGGCGGTGGCCGCGGCGCTCGACACGAACGTGGAACGAGCGACCGACGAGCGCGTCGACGAACGGCGCGACCTCGGCGACGAGCTGCACGTCGACGTCGCCCGCGAGCGCGAGCGTCCGCTCGACGGGCACCACGCGCGCGAGCACCTCGGCCGCGAGGATCGCATCCCCCTCGATCCGCTCCGCGAGCGCGGCAAGGCACGCGTCGACGTCGCCGGTGCGCCCGACGAGCACCTCGGCGTACCCGGCGCGCCGGAGCTGCACGATCGGACGCACCGCCCGCACGAGATCGTGGCGCCGGCCGCCGTGCGCGGTGACGACGAGGTTCCAATCGAGGCGCGCGAACACACCGCTCCATAACCGATGCCGAGCGGGAATGCTCGCGCCGTGCCGCCGGCACCGGCGTCGGCGCGCGCCTTGACGATCCCGAGGCGAGCGGCCATGGGAGCGGACATGCCGTCTTCCGAGGTCGACGCCGACGCATCGTCCGCCTCGGGGGCGCGCCTGCGTGAACGGCTCGAACCCTATCGCCCCTGGCTCGGCTCCGCCTTCGGCATCGCCCTCTTCGGCGCGGCGCTCTGGGTTCTCCATCACGAGCTCCGCGCCTACTCGTACACCGAGGTGATCGCGGCCCTGCGCGGCCTGCCGCGATCGCGGCTCGCCCTCGGCCTCGCCTGCACCGCCGCGAGCTATCTGCTGCTCACCGGCTACGACGCGCTCGCGTGCCGGTATCTCGCGCACGCGCTTCGCTACCGGCAGATCGCGCTCGCGTCGTTCGTCGGCTACGCGTTCAGCCACAACGTCGGCGCGTCGTTCCTCGGCGGCGGCGCGATCCGCTACCGCCTGTACTCGAGCTGGGGCCTCCAGGCCGGCGAGATCGCGACGATCGTCGCCTTCAACGGCATCACGTTCTGGCTCGGATTTCTCCTGCTGACCGGCGGCGCGCTCCTCTTCGAGCCGGCGGCGGCGCTCTCGGCGCACACCTTCCCGGCCGGTACCGAGCCCGCGATCGGCGTCGTCTGCCTCGGCATCGTCGCGGCCTACGTCGGGTGGAGCGCGCTGCGCCGCACGCCGCTCCGCATCCGCGCCTTCGAACTCCGCATCCCGCCGCTCGATCTCACCTTCGTGCAGCTCACGCTCTCGACCCTCGACTGGGCGCTCGCCGCGAGCGTGCTCTACGTGGTGCTGCCGCCGTCCCCGACGCTCGGATTCCCCGCGTTCCTCGCGGCGTTCCTGCTCGCCCAGGTCGCGGGGCTCGCGAGCCATCTCCCGGCGGGGCTCGGCGTCTTCGAGACCGTGATCCTGGTCGGGCTCGCGCCGTACCTCCCGGGTCCGGCGGTCCTCGGATCGCTCGTCGCGTACCGCGTGATCTACTACCTCGTGCCGCTGCTCGCCGCCGGCGCCCTGCTCGGGGCGCACGAGCTCTGGCGGCGTACGGTGGTCCGGCGCGTCGGCGGCCTCTTCGGCCGCATCGTTCCCGAGATCGTGCCGCAGGCGCTCGCCGTGACGACGTTCCTCGGCGGCGGCGTCCTCCTCGCCTCGGGAGCCACGCCGGCGATCCACGGCCGCCTCGGCTGGCTACAGACCTTCCTGCCGCTCCCCGTCCTCGAGACGTCGCACTTCTTCGGCAGCCTGACCGGCGTCGGCCTCCTCCTGCTCGCGCGCGGCCTGCAGCACCGCCTCGACGCCGCCTACCTCGGCACGGTCGCGCTCCTCGCGGTGGGCATCGTGTTCTCGCTGCTCAAGGGCTTCGACTACGAGGAAGCGATCATCCTGACCGTGATGCTCGCGGCGCTCCTGCCGTGCCGCAAGCACTTCTATCGCCGCGCGTCGCTCCTCGACGAGTCGTTCACGGCGGGTTGGAGCCTCGCGATCGCCCTGGTCGTCCTCGGCTCGCTCTGGCTCCTGCTGCTCTCCCACCGCCACGTCGACTACTCGAGCCAGCTGTGGTGGCAGTTCGAGTTCGGCGGCAACGCGCCGCGCGCGCTGCGCGCGACGACGGCTGCGTCGGTGGTGCTGATGGCGACCGGGCTCGCCCGCCTCCTCCGCCCGGCGCCGCCGCGGTCACCGACGCCCTCCCCCGCCGACCTCGACCGCGCCGCGGCGGTGACCGCGGCGGCGCCCCGCACGTACGCGCACCTGGCGCTCCTCGGCGACAAGACCCTCCTCTTCCGCGACGACGCCCACGGCAGCCCGCGCGCCTTCATCATGTACGGCGTCGCAGGACGCAGCTGGGTGGCGTTCGGCGACCCCGTCGGACCGCCCGAGGACGCCCGCGAACTCGCGTGGCGCTTCCGCGAGCTCAGCGACGCGCACGTCGGCTGGACGGTCTTCTACGAAGTCGGCCCGGAGAACCTGCCGCTCTACCTCGACCTCGGCCTGAGCCTCCTGAAGCTCGGCGAGGAGGCGCGCGTGCCGCTCACGACGTTCGGACTCGAAGGCAGCGCGCGGAAGAGTCTGCGCCAGACCCATCGCCGCGTCGAGAAGGAGGCCGTGACGTTCGCGCTCCTCCCGGCCGAAGAGGTCCCGGCTCTACTCCCCGACCTGCGGCGCGTCTCCGACGCCTGGCTCGCCGAGAAGAGCACGCGGGAAAAGGGCTTCTCGCTCGGTTTCTTCTCGCCGGACTACCTCCGCCGTGGCCCGGTCGCCGTCGCGCGCCGCGGCGAGCGGCTCGTGGCGTTCGCCAACGTCCTCCTCGGCGGCGGTCGCGAGGAGATCTCGGTCGACCTCATGCGCTACGAGCCCGCGACGGCCCCGCCGGGGGTGATGGACTACCTCTTCCTCGAGCTCATGCTGTGGGGCCGGGACGCCGGCTACCGCTGGTTTGGCCTCGGCATGGCGCCCTTCTCGGGCTTCGACGTGCGCACGCTCGCGCCGCTCTGGAGCCGCGCCGGCGCGTTCCTCTTCCGACAGGGCGAGCACTTCTACAACTTCCAGGGTGTCCGCAAGTACAAGGACAAGTTCGATCCGGTATGGGAGCCGCGCTACCTCGCGTCGCCCGGCGGGCTCGCGCTGCCGCGCATCCTGACGAACGTCGCGGCTCTCGTCTCGGGCGGCCTCACCGGCGTGATGCGCAAGTGAGCAGCCCCCCGCCGCTCTCACGTCGGAAACCGTGCCCGTAGGTCTCGGCGAAGAGGCGTCTCGAGGTCACGCGGCGCTCGCCGCCCGCGGCGTAGCCGGGCAGACGAGCCGAACGCGCGTACCCGCACCCGGCGCCGACCGCACCTCCAGGCGGCCCCCGAGCGCGAGCGCACGCTCCTCCATGCCGACGAGCCCGAGCGCCTCGCTCGCCCGTCTCGCCTCGGGCGCGAAGCCGCAACCGTCGTCCACGATCTCGAGCTCGAGCCCGTCCGAAGCGACCGCGAGAACAATCTCGATCGTCCGCGCTCCGGCATGACGGACCGCGTTGACGAGCGCCTCCTGCGCGATGCGGTAGACGCCGATCTCGGTCTCCTCGTGGAGACGGGGGACCGGAGTGCGCACGTCGGTCGTGACCGTCGTCTCGACCGTGCTCATCCCCTCGGCGAGCGAGCAGAGGCTCTCCTCGATGCCGAGCTCGCGGAGCAACATCGGCCGGAGCTCGCGCGCGAGCTGCCGCAGGTGCTCGCCGACCTCACCGACGTAGCGGGCGGCGCGCGCGAGGTCCTCCGTCAATCCGGGCGCCGCTTCGGCCGCGCGGCGTCTGAGCGATTCGATGAGGATGCCGATGCCCACGAGCTCCTGGCACACGTCGTCGTGCAGGTCGAAGCCGAGGCGCTTGCGCTCGTCCTCGCGAATACTCGCCTGGTGCCGCGCGAGGCTGCGCAGCCGCTCCTCGCTCCGCCGGAGCTCGTCGAGAGAGGCGCGCAGCGCGTCTTCCGCCTCGCGCCGCTCGGTGACGTCGCGCACGATGCCGCGCGCGCCGATGACCCGTCCGTCGGCGTCGTGGATCGCGGAGGCGACGCACTCGAGCCAGCGCCGCCCGCGCGGACCTGGCACCCAGTAGACCAGCGGCGGGATGTCCTCCCCCGCGGCCATGCGGACGCGGAGCGCGCGCGAGTCGGGATTCTCCGCGTCCTGGGGCACCAGGGTGTCGGCGGCACGGCCGATCAGCGCCGCCGCGGGCGCGCCGTAGGCGCGGGCGAACGCCTCGTTCGCGTAGGTGATGCGGCCGTCGACGTCGTGCGCGAAGATCATGTCGCGCGCGTGATCGGCGAGGTCGCGATACGCCTCATAGGCGGCGGCGAGTCGCCGGCCGGCGGCGCGCGCGGCGGCGGCCTGCTCGAATGTCCGCGCCGTGCTGCGTGCGAGCGCCTCCGCGACGACGAGCGCGACGCCGGCCCCGAGCGCCGTCTCGATCAGGATGATCGTCGGATCGCTGAAGCGATGAATCGTCGGCACCGCCACCGCCACCGGCAGCGTGATCGCGCCGGCCGCCGCCAGGAGGGCCGCCGCCGGCCGCCAGCCCCAGGCGAACGCCCAGGACGAGCCCATGCAGATGAGCAGCACCGCGAACACCAGAATCTCGACCGAGCCGCCGACGAGCGCGAAGAAGCCCGTCGCCAGCGCCGTCAGCGCCACGCACGCGGCGAACGCGATCCGCGGCACGCGCGGTGCGCGCGGATCGGCGCGACACCAGACGATCGCCGCGACGAGCACGAACGCCTGGAGTCCCAACGACGTCGCCGCGAGCCCGAGTGTGAGCCCCTGGTGCAGGACGAGTCCGGTACGGAGGACGAAGCCGAGGCCGAGCCAGCCGACCGCGAACCACGGCAGGCTCTCGGTGATGCGCTCGCGGCGGGCCTGCGCGAGCGTCGCGTCGCTCGCCCCATCCGCGGCGATCGCCGCGAGCTCGCTCGCTGGTGCCGTCATGGCGGCTTCGCGGCGGACCGCGCCTACAACTGCGCGAGCACCGAGGCGGCGCTCGAGGCGCTCAGGCCCGTGTCGGGCTCGACGAGCAGCTTCTCGACCCGCCCGTCACGCAGGATCATCGCGTAGCGCCGCGAGCGCTGCCCCATGCCGAAGCTCGAGGCGTCGAGCCCGAGCCCGACCGCACGCGTGAAGTCGCCGTTGCCGTCGGCGAGCATGCGCACCTTGCCTCCCGCGTTGCTGCTCTTGCCCCATGCGTCCATCACGAACGCGTCGTTGACCGATACGCACACGATCTCATCGGCGCCCTTGGCCCGCAGCGCCTTCTCCTGCTCCACGAAGCCCGGGAGGTGCTTCATCGAGCAGGTGGGCGTAAACGCCCCCGGCACCGCGAACACCACCACGCGCTTGCCGCGCGAGAGCTCCGCCAACGACACCTGCGACGGCTTGCCGTCAGCCATCTCGGTGAGTTTCACGTCGGGAACCGCATCGCCTTCTTTGATCGCCATGGCGTCCTCGCTGGTCGTGAAATTGGGCGCGCCGCACGCGGCGCACCATGTCCCCATGCCAAAGGGCCGCGGCGGCTGCAACCACGGTGCGGCGACGCGCGCACCAGCGACGTGCGAGTGCGCGCCAGTTGACGCTGCCGGGCCTCGCCACCTACAAAGTCCCGTCGCTGGCCGACCGGCGACCGCGGTGCCGCCTTCGCACCTCGGAATCGAAGAAGGAGCCGACCCCTTATGTCGTTGCTGAAGCTCCTCGGATGGGCGGAAGCCGAGCCGCCCGCGGAACGCCTCGCCGCCACCATCCAGGCGCGCCTGACCGACCTCCCGCCGACGCGCGCGGAGTTCGTCGCGGCGTTCGCCGGGCTGCTCGTGCGGGTCGCGTACGTCGACCGCAGCATCTCGGAGGCCGAGCGCGCGGTCCTGGCGCCGCTCCTGGCGGCGAACGCCGGCTTGCCGGAGGCCGAGGCGGCGACCGTCATGGAGATCGTCGCGCACCGGGCGACCACCCTCGCAGGCATCAGCTACGCGTCCCTGACGCGCGCCTTCAACGCGATCGCCACCGCCGAGGAGAAGGAGCGCCTGATCGACTGCCTCTTCGCGGTCGCGACCGCCGAGGGGTCGATCTCCCTCGTCGAGGACGAGGAGGTCCGCGCCGTCGCGCGGGCTCTCTTGCTGTCCCACCGGCAACTGATCGCCGTCCGCAGCCGCTACAAGGATCAGCTCGAGGTGATCCAGGCGGCGCGCCAAGCACGCGGCGCCTGAGCGCCCATGAGCCATCCCTTCAAGTTCTACGCCGCCGAGATCTCCTACTTCTCGGCGAAGGTCCGGCCGGCCCTCCGGTACAAGGACGTCCACTACCGGGAGCTCCTTCCCGACTATCGCGGCGTGATCCTGCCGCGGACGGGCCTCGCGTTCATCCCGATCGTGATCACCCCCGAGGACGAAACGTGGCAGGACACCAGCGCGATCCTCGACACCCTGGAGGCGCGCCTCCCGGCGCCGCCGCTCTACCCGACGACGCCGGTGCAGCGCGTGGTCGCGTACCTCGTCGAGCTCTACGCCGACGAGTTCATGCTGCTGCCGGCCATGCACTACCGCTGGAGCTTCCCGGAGAGCGTCGCGAAGGCCCGCGCCGACTTCGCCTCCAACTCGCCGGACCCCGCGACGGCCGAGCGTTTCGCGGCCCGCATGCAGGGCTCGCTCCCCTTCCTCGGCGTAACGCCCGCGACCGCGCCCGCGATCGAAGCGCACCTCCGTGATCTCCTCGCCGCGCTCTCGGCGCACTTCGCCGCCCATCCGTATGTCCTCGGCGAACGCATGTCGCTCGCGGACTGCGCGCTCATGGGACCGCTCTACGCCCACCTCTACCTCGACGCCGTACCGGGGCGGCTTCTGCGCGAGACGGCGCCCGCCGTGTGCCGCTGGATCGAGCGCATGAACCACCCCGATCCCGAAGCGCCGGGCGCGTGGCTCGCGGACGACGCGCTCGCGCCGACGCTCCGACCGATCCTCTCGCTGATCGGCGCGGACGCCGTGCCGATGATCCTCGACGGCCTGCGCGCCTTCGAGACCTGGGCGGACGCGCAGCCGCCGGAGATGATCGAGCCGCCGCGCGGCGTCGGCGGCCACGAATCGAAGCTCCGCGGCGTCGCCATGCAGCGCTTCACGAGCGCCTACACGCCGTGGATGGCGCAACGCCCGCTCGATCAGTACCGCGCGCTCGACGCCGCCGCCCGCGCCGCGGTCGATCGCGCCCTCGCCGGCACCGGCTGCGCGGCGCTCCTCGGCCACGCGCCGCGGCACCGGGTCGGCAAGCGGCGCTTCACGCTGGTCCTCGAAGGCCGGGGGGGTCCGGGGTGAGCGACGGCGACCTCGGCACGTTCGACCAGGCGATCGCCGACGCGATGGTGCAGACGCACGGCGCTCCGGGCGGTCTGCCGGGGTACCTCGGCATCCGCTTCGAATCCCTCACGGCGGGACGCCTGGTCGCCACCATGGACGCGCGCCAGGACCTGCTGACGCCGCTCGGCACCCTGCACGGCGGCGTCATGGCGGGCTTCGTCGACCATGCGCTCGGCTGCGTGCTCTACCCGCTCATGCAGCGCGGGCAATGGGCCGCCACGACGGAGTTCAAGCTGAACTACCTGCGCGCCGTGAAGGCTGGAGCGCTCCGCGCCGAAGCGACCGTCCTCGCGATGGGGCGGCGCTCCGCCGTCGTGCGCGTCGAGGTGACGAACGAGGGCACGCTCGCCTGCGTCGCGCAAGGCACCCTCCTCGTCTCCGACCCCCCGCGCTCGAAATAGGACGACTCAGGGAATCAGCAGCACCTTGCCGACGTTGGCGCGGGCCTGGAGGTACGCGTGCGCGGCGGCGGCATCCGCGAGCGGGAAGGCCTTCGCGATGGTCGGACGCACCCGGCCGTCGCTGGCGTAGCCGAGGACCTTCTCCAGATACGTGCGCAGGAGCTCCCGCTCTTCCCACAGGTGGCCGAGGTTGAAGCCGAGAACGCCGCGGTTCTCGTTCATGAGGCGGACCAAGCCGAAGCGCGGCATGCGGGCGAGCTGCCAGAGCGCGGGCAGGATGCGGCGCGACGTCGCCGGCGCGAGCGACGATACGCCGTACGCGACGAGCCGGCCGAGCGGACCGAGCGCGCGGTAGCTCCGGCGGAGATGCGCGCCGCCGATCGGGTCGAGGACCACGTCGGCCCCTCTGCCGCCCGTCACGCGCTTCGTCTCGGCGACGAAGTCCTGGGTGCCGTAGTCGATCACGTGCGCGACGCCCGCCGCCCGGAGCGCGGCGTGCTTCGCCGGCGACGCGGTGCCGATGATCTCGGCGCCGTAGATGCGGCAGAGCTGCACCGCCGCGAGGCCGACGCCGCCCCCCGCGCCGTGGATCAGCACCCGGTCGCCGGCCCGCACGTTGCCGAGCACCTCGAGCATCAGGATCGCGGTGAGGTAGTTCACGGGGAGCGCCGCCCCCTCCTCGAACGAGAGGCCCGGCGGCAGCGCGGCCGCTTGCGCCTCCGGAACGACGACCAGCTCCGTGTAGCCCTTGAAGCGCGTTGGCGCGAGCACGCGGTCCCCCGCCGCGAGGCCGCTCACGCCGGCGCCGACCTCGTCGACGGTTCCCGCGACCTCGTAGCCGACGACACACGGCAGCTTCGGCGCGTCGGGATAGAGGCCCATGCGCGCCATCACGTCGGCGAAGTTCACGCCGGAGGCGGCGACCCGGATCCGCACCTCGCCCGGTCCGGCGTGCGGATCGGGAACGTCGCGGAGCTCGAGGACGTCCGGCGTGCCGACACGCGGAATCCAGACCGAGCGCATCGTCACCTCCCCCGGCTGACCGGCGGCAGTCGCAGCAGCGCGGCCGCCTCGACCCGTGTCGCCACCCGGCGCCCCGCCCGCTCCGCCATTGCGACGACGGCGCGCACCAGCTCCGCGTTTCGCGGCGTCTCCGGGCCCGCATGGTCCTCGAGCCCGACCCGCACGTGGCCGCCGCGCGCGATCGCGAGGGACGCCAGCTCCTCCCTCACGTCGCCGCCGATCACCCCGACCATCCACGGCAGATCCGTGCCCGCCAGCATCGCGAGGTAGGCATCGAGGCTCGCCGCCGTCGGCGGCAGCCCGAACGGCAGCGCATCGCCTCCGAAATAGAGCTGGATCTTCGCGGGCGGGAGCCGGCCGCGCGCGTGGTAGGCGAGCGCCACGCGGAGGAAGCCGGGCTCGAAGATCGACACGTGGGCCGCGAGCCCGCGCGCCGCGCACCGGTCGAACATGTAGCGCGCGTCGGCGAAGGTGTTCTGGTAGACGAGGTCGATCGCCATCGGCAGGCCGTCCGCGTCGAGCGGCCCGAGGCTCACCGACCCGGGATCCACGATGGCGAGCCGCAAGAGGCCGAGGTCGGCGAGCTCCTCGACGTGGGCGTAGCGCTCCCGCACGTCCGTGTGCGGACCGCCGCCGCCCATCGTCGGATAGAGGATCGCGTCCGGAACGCGGGCGTAGATCGCGCGCCAGGCGTCGCGATAGGGAGCGGTCGCATGGCGGCCAACGAGGAGCCCGTCGTCGGCGTGGTGGTGCACGATCGCCGCCCCGGCCTCGAAGCACGCGACGGCATCCGCCACGATCTCCTCCACCGTCCGCGGCACGTGCGGCTGCGCGTCGGGCATCGTGGCGCCGTTGACGGCGGCTTCGATCACGAGCGGCGTCGCCCCGGGCATGGCGCGTTCCTACGCGAAGCGCACTGGATTTGGAATGATCGACTCTCCGTCTTGACTACGCGCGCGGCCGTGGGGGATCTTCACCCGATGGCACCCACCACCCCGCGTCCCTCGACGGCCTCGGCCCGGATCCATCTCGCGATCCTGGCCCTCGCCCTGGCATGGATCCCGCGCGTCGCCGATGCCCAGGTCTTCAAGGTCTGCGGCGACGTCGACGACAACGACGTCGTCTCGGTCACCGACGGCGTGCAGGTGCTCCGCGCCGCCGCCGGGCTCTCGAGCGACTGCACCGACGCCATCTGCGACGTCGACGTGAGCGGCGCCGTCACCGTCACCGACGGGGTGGTGGTCCTGCGCAAAGCCGCCGGCCTCTCGATCACCGAGAACTGCATCCCGGACGACGGCCGCATCAGCCAGCAACTCTCGTATCTGATCCAGTTCACCCAGCCGCTGATCTCGAACGTGCTGCCGACGATCGTGGCCCATCGCGAGGAGAGCATCGACAACTCCTTCACCTGCGACAACGGCGAGGACGGCCTGTACGAGATCTTCGTCACCGACGGCCAGCAGGACAACAGCTTCAGTGATTGCTACTTCGACAATGCCATCGTGAACGGCGACGTCGAGAACGCGAACGACGACCCGATCCTCTCGATCGAGGTCGCCGAGGCGCGCAACGACGACACGGTCACCTTCGACGGCACCGACGGCACGGCGCTGCTCGGCGTCAACATCGAAGGGGGCGTGAAATACAGCGGGCGGCTCGACGCGTCGCCGTCCTTCGAGCGCTTCGATACGAGCGACTTCCTGCTCGTGGTGAGCAATCTGCAGGTGCCCGCGATCGGGTTCCCGCTCGGCGGCTCGATCACCTTCGAGCTCACCGAGGACGCGAACGTCCCCGACGTCCGCCGGGCGCGGATCTTCTACGACGGCTCGAACCTCGCGCGCGTCGAGGTCACGTTCACGAACGGCGCCTTCAAATACTACAAGTTCGAGCTGACCTTCCTGAACTTCATCTAGGGCGGACGACTCGTGACCGACGGCATGAACATCGAGACCGTCCGCGCGCTCGCGAAGAAGCACCGCAACTGGGGCCGCTGGGGCGCGACCGACGAGCTCGGCACCGTCAACTTCATCACCCCGGCGAAGGTCGCCGCCGCCGCCGCGCTCGTGCGCCAGGGCAAGGTGCTCTCCCTCGCCATTCCGTTCGACGCGAACGGGCCCCAGACCGGCGTCGGCGGGCGTGTGAACCCGCTGCACTCGATGCTGCAGGACGGCGGCGACATCGCGAGCGGCGCGCAGGACTTCCTGCCGGGCCTGCGCTACTGCGACGACGCCGTCACCATGCCGCTCCAGTGCGCGACCCAGTGGGACGCGCTCTCGCACATCTACTTCGACGGCAGGATGTACAACGACCGCGGCCCGGAGATGGTGACGTCGAGCGGCGCCCGCGCCAACGCGATCACGGCCCTCAAGGACAAGATCGTGAGCCGCGGCGTGCTGCTCGACGTGCCGCGCCTCAAGGGCAAGCCCTGGCTCGAACCGGGCGAGGCCATCTACCCGGCCGACCTCGACGCCGCCGCGGCCATGGAGAAGGTGCGGATCGAGAGCGGCGACATCGTCCTCATCCGCACGGGGCAGATGCGCCAAGTGCGCGAGCGCGGCGACTGGGGCGACTACGCCGGAGGACCGGCGCCGGGTCTGAGCCTCACCTGCGCGGACTGGCTCGCGGCCCACGAGATCGCCGGGTACGCGACCGACACCTGGGGCACGGAGGTCATCCCCAACGAGACTCCCGACGTCTTCCAGCCGCTCCACTGCGTCGCGATCGTCAACATGGGGATGCTCGTCGGCGAGATCTTCACCCTGGAGGCGCTCGCCGAGGACTGCGCCGCGGACGGAATCTACGCGTTCCTCTTCGTCGCCCCGCCGCTGCCGATCACCGGCGCCGTCGGCTCGCCGATCAACCCGCAAGCGATCAAGTAGCGGGCCGCGGCGCGCTCGCGCGCTGGCGCGCACGGGGCCGACGTGCGACAAGCTCGTCGCCATGTTCTCGTCGCGCGCCGTCACTCGCGGCATCGAGGTCTTCGTCCAATCGAGCTACGTACCCGAGCAGTCCGAGCCCGACCAGGACCAGTGGTTCTTCGCCTACCGCGTCCGCATCACCAACGGCGGCGACGCGGCCACGCAGCTCCTCACGCGCCACTGGGTGATCACCGACGCCAACGGCAAGGTCGAGGAAGTACGCGGGCCCGGTGTCGTCGGCAAGCAGCCGGTTCTCGAGCCCGGTCAGTCCTTCGAGTACACCTCCGCCTGCCCGCTCGGCACCGCCTTCGGCACGATGCACGGCACCTATCAGATGCAGGTCTGCGACGGCGAAGCGTTCGACGCCGAGATCGCGCCGTTCACGCTGGCCGCCCCGAACGCCGTGCACTAGGAGGGCTCCTTCGGAATCGGCCCGGCGGGGCTACGGACAGCCGCCGAGGCTCGTGATCCAGTCCGCGAGGAGCGCGGTGCCGTCCGGATGCTCGATCAGGGTCGCGAGCGGCGGCATCTGCGTCTGGCCCCGCAACGCCGCGCGCAGCCAGAGCACCGATTGCTCGGGGTGGCCCGGCCGCACGATGCGCGCGCCGGAGACGCCGAGGTCGCCCGCCTGCGGCAGCGCGTCGCAGACGAGCGTCGAGGCGAAATCGGGCTCGGCGAGGAGATTGATCTGCACCGGCGCGCCCCCCTGGGGACGGTGGCAGTGGCTGCAGTTCGCGTGCAGGTAGCTCCGCGCCCGCGCGTCGAGGGATGCGTTCGGATCGCTCGGGTCGGCGAGGCGCGGCAGGCTCGCGGGACGCGCCGGGAGACAGCCGCCGAAGAGCCCGACGTACTCGAACGCGCGCAGCTGGTTGTCACTCACTCCGTCGTAGTCGTGGACGCGGTTCATCTGCGAGGTCTGAAGGCCGATGGTGCCGGCCGGGCTGTTGTGGCAGCGCACGCAGTCCCCGCGGCTCGGGAAGTAGTGCGTGTGGGCGATCGGCGTCCCGGGCTGCGCGGGATCCGTCACCTGGAACGTCGTGGTGGTCGCGGCGTCGAGGAGATGGGCCTCGGTCTGCGCGTCGTTCCACCGGTAGGTGTACCCGTCCCAGCCGCTCGCCCGCCGCACCAGGAAACGCGTCTCGAGCGCGCGCGTCGAGGCGGGATTGCCGCGCTCCAGCTCGAGGTCGAACTCCTTCACGAGGATCGTCCCGACCGGCAGACTCCAGCCGCCGATCGCCGTGTAGCCGATCGTGCCGTTCTCGGGCAGCACGAGGAAGCGGCGCTTGCCCGCTCCGTCCGACCAGAGCGGCGACTGCACGTCGTACGGGATCAGCCCCGGCGCGGGATGGCGGGTCGCGAGATCGTCGAAGCAGCCGGTCGCGGAGAGCGTGAGCGGAAAATCGCCGGCCGGCGGCGCCCCGCTCGGGCGGCGCAGGCGCAGGATCTGCCCGTTGGTCACGTTCGTCAGGTAGAGCTCGCCGTCGCGATCCTCCCCGAAGCTCGAGATGCCGAACCCGGAGCTCGCGAGCGGCCGCACCGTGGGCGTGCTGCCGTCCCACCGGAGCGCCGAGATCTTCCCGTTGCAGTAGTCGGCGAAGACGTAGGCCCCGTAGAGCTCGGGGAGCGCCGTGCCCCGGTAGACGACCCCGCCGATGACGGCGCACGCTCCGTTGCTATGATCGTAGGCCGCGAGCGGGTACGTGAACCCGGGATCCTGGCAGCTCGACAGCGGGTTGTAGCAGGCCGCGCCCTCCATCTTGCGCCACCCGTAGTTGGCGCCGCGCTCGATGACGTCGATCTCCTCCCAGGCGTACTGCCCGACGTCGCCGACCCAGAGCGTGTGCGCCAGCCGATCGAACGTCATGCGCCAGGGGTTCCGCAGCCCGAGCGCCCAGATCTCCCCGCGGGCGCCCGCGACGCCGACGAACGGATTGTCCGCCGGGACCGCGTAGGCGAGCCCGGGGTCGGTGCGGTCGACGTCGAGGCGGAGGATCTTGCCGCGGAGGTCGTTCTCGTTCTGCGCGTAGTCGTTCGGGTCGCCCGCGCTGCCGCCGTCGCCGAGCGGCACGTAGAGCATGCCGTCGGGTCCGAAGCCGAGATGACCGCCCTTGTGGTTCTCGTACGGCTGGGCGACGGTGAGCACGATCTGCGCGCTTGCCGGATCGGCGACGTCGGGATCGGCGCTCACCCGGTAGCGCGCCACCACCGAGCGGCGCGGACTCTGCGCCGAATAGAAGACGTAGAAGTAGCCGTTCGCCGCGTACGCGGGGTGGAAGGCCAGACTGAGGAGCCCCTCCTCGCCGTTGGCGTAGGCGACGATGGTGCTCAGGTCGAGGAAGGTCTTCGCCGTGGCGACGCTGTCGTCGTTCGCGAACACCTTGACGCGTCCGGTCTGCTCCACCACGAAGAGGCGATCGCCGCCGTCGGGAGCGTAGGTGATCTGCACCGGCGCGCTGAAGCTGAGGCCGGCGAACACGCGCTCCACCTCCAGCGTCGGAAACTGTTCCGGCGAACCGTCGAGCCGACACGTCGTTGCCGCCGGCCGCCCGGCGAGCCCGTGCGGCGCGGGATCGGCGTCGCACGCCCCGGTCGGGGTGAAGGTCGGGACGGGGGTCGGCGTGACGTCGTTGCCCGGCGTCGCCGTGCGGGTGGCGGTCCGCGTCGGCGTCGCGGTCCGCGTCGGCGTGCGGGTCGGGGTGGCCGTCGGCGTCGCGGTCCGCGTCGGCGTGCGGGTCGGGGTGGCCGTCGGCGTCGCGGACGGCGTCACGGTGCGCGTGGGGGTCGCCGTCGGCGTCGGCGTCCGGGTCGGCACCGGGACGAAGCCCGGGCAGAACGCCGGGAACCGCGAGCGGCCGATGCGCGCGAGCAGCGCGTCGGCGCGCGGGTACACGAAGGTCGTCGTCTCCGCGACGTCGCAGCCGGCCGTGCGCGCGAGGCAGGCACGCCAATCCCCCGCGTCATCGAGCGGCGCGATTCCGACGGTCGCGCAGAGGGATCCGAGCGCCGCGGCATTGGCGCCGTCGGCGCTCGCCAGCGCCGCGAACGGCACCTTGGCCTCGACGCACGCGCCGGCGACGGCGGCCGCCGCCGAATCCACGACGGGCCCCTTGCGGAAGGCGGCGGCGCACGTCGTTGCCGCACGCGCCCAACACGTCTCGTCGCCGCCCGACGGGTCACCGCAAGCGAAGAGCGCGCCGAGACACTTGCCGTACGCGCCGCGCCACGCATCCTGGTCGCGCGCACCGTCTTTCAGCATCGCGGCCGTGCACGGGGCCGCCAGCCGACCCGCCGCCTCGCTCGTGCTTTGCCGCAAGGTCGCCCAGTCCGGCAGGCAGCTCGACCCGACCGGCAGCGACGAGAGCGCCCCCGACGCCGCCAGCAGCGCGGCCGTCCGCGGCACGGAGGCGGCGATCGTCCGCGCCCCCGCGCAGACCTGAGCGTCGGCCAGGCACGCGATCGCGTTGTCGACGTCGTCGACGAGCGGGTTCGGCGCAACGGCGCAGCGGTCGACGACCCCCTCGAACCCGACTCCGTCGATCGGGAGGAGGCTCCCGGCGTCGCAGCGTTTGCGGACGTTCGCGCGCAGCGCCGCCAGGAGCGCCGCCTGCTTCTCGAACGACTTCCCGCAGGTCGCCGAGGCGCGGAAGGTGCAGCCGGTGTCGCCCGGTCGCCCCATGAGGCAGCGCACGAGCCCGCCGACACACTTTCCCGCGTCGCGGTCGCGGGCCCCGGCGTAGCGATCGGCGGCCGAGGCCAGCGCCTTCTGGCACCGCGCCGCCGCCGCGATCCGCGGATCGACGGCGCGGGCCGCTGCGGCCGGACCGACGCCCGCGACGAGCACGAGCAGCACCGCTGCGGCACACGCGACGCGGTGCAGACGAGGCCCCGTCGTGGAGCTGGAGGATGGATCAGGTGTCACGAGCAACCGGTAACCGGCAAGAGCAGCAGTCCGCGGGGAGCCGACGGTCGCTGGTGGTATCGGGAAATACGCCGGGAAGCAATTCACCGGCGCCATACGGTCTGCGCGGGCCGGACGTGCCGCAGCACGCCCGGCCCGCGCGTCTTCTCAGGGGTTGCAGGCGATCTTCAGCGAATCGACGTCCGCCTTGCCGTTGCTGTCCTCGGTGCGGAGACGGATCACCTGGCGGGTCAGCCGGCCGTTGCGGATCGGAATCGACACATACGCGGTCACGCAACGGTCCTGGGTCGTGATCGCGGTGTTGTACTGGATCGTGTTGATGTGGCTCCCGAGCACGTTGTGCGGGCCGAGCGAGCGGAGGAGCGTGCTCAGGTCGCGCCCGATCTTTCCGTCGACCGCCTTCTTGCTGTCGGGCTTCGGGGACTTGATCGTGATGCGCTTCACGTCGTTCGGGAAGCAGGCGCTCCCCTGGAGGCGCGGATCGTTGTTGTTCAGGCAGATCATGACGTGCGCGACGCAGGTGCCGTTCGCCGCGCCGTCGAAGTCCGAGCCGCCGCCGTCGTTGATGACGAAGCTGTTCTGCTTGAGGGCCTTCTCGGTCAGCGGCGCGTCGACGAAGAACTCGGTGGCGCAATCGGTGGTCGGGCTCCCGCCGCCCGGCGCGCAGCGCCCGGGCCCGGCCTCGGTGCAGCCCGGGAACGACGGATACGTTTCGCGCGACGCCGCGTTCGCCACCACGTCCGCCGTGTACAGGTACGTGTCGTGGTAGCCGTTGCCGAGCCAGAGATTCACCTGGTCGCCGTAGTGCGGCCGGCCGACCACCCCGTCCTCGCCGCCGGGAATCACGTTCTTCGCCGAGATGGCGCCGCTCGCCATCTCGACCACGCTCCGGCGATTGGCGCCGCTGCCGAACGCCAGGCTCGTGGCCGAGGTGGGACGCAGCCCGTAATTCGCCACGTCCACCGTGAAGCGCGCGCCGTCGGCGGGCATGCCCGGCGGGAACCCGACCGCCGGCTGCGGCGGGATGCTGTAGGCGCCGCCGCCCGGGACGAGCGTGCCGTTCATGTCGCCGTCGATGAAGCTGTTGAAGACGACGTAGTGGACCTTGCCCCAGAGGTAGTCGTCGACGTTCGTCGAACTCGCGAATGCGGGCGCGAAACCCGCGCCGGCGAGCAGGTTCAGCGCGTCCTGGAGGCTCTTCACCAGGATGATGTCGCGCTCCTCCTCGGCCGAGAGCGCCACGCCCGTGTCGTCGAAGAAGTTCAGGCCGGAGGCGCCGACGCCCGTGAACGGCACGCGTGTGAGCAACCGGATGAGGCCGCGGACGCCCTCGGTCACGCCCTGGCGGTAGCCGATGCCGGCCGCCGCGAGGCGCGCGTCGAACGTGCGGTCCATGAGGCGGCCCACGGCGACGTTGTAGATCGTCGTCGCCACGCTATCGACGAGCTCCTGCGGCGTCGGCGCGCCGGGGTCGCCGGGCGTGTCGAAGCCGGCCGGCGCGTTGTACGTCCAGCCGGCGAGTCGGTTGCGCGCGTCGAGTATCGTCGGATTCAAGAGACCCGCGAGCTCCGGCGGCGCGCCGCCGAGACCCGCGTGGTCCACGGCGTCGACGAAGTACGGCGCGAGCCGCTTGCCTTCCATCTGGTTCACGTCGGCCTGCATGCGCTCCATGTCGGCCATCGAGATCACGCCGTCGCCGGCAGGCGTGCCGGGCGGCGTCGGGATGAGGTTCAGCTCGCTGCGGATCAGCTCGGTGATGCGCGCGGCGCGAAACTCGTCGTAGCCGGGGCTCAGGTAGGGGCCGGTGCCGGCGAGCGCCTCGTTCAGCGCGTCGTTGTCGGCCGTGTTGCCGATCGGATCGTTGTTGGCGTTCACCCACCAGTGCGCCGGCGGGTTCTCGATCTGCGGCATCCCGGCGAACGGCACGATCTCGTACGGCACCGCCTGGTCGGCCGGTTGCGGCCCGCCGAGCGCCTTCCACTCGTTGCCGGTCGTACCGTCGCGAACCAGGTACGGCGGGCCGCCGTGCAGCGTACCGGCGTCGAGGTCTTCACGGATGGGGAACTCGCCGCTCGAGAAGTACGCGATGTTGCCGGCGACGTCGGCGTAGCCCCAGTTCTGCGAGCCGAAGTCGAAGAACTGGAGGCCCTGCTTGAAGGTCGCGAGATCGGTCGCGGTGTTCCAGATGTAGAAGGTATCGAGCTCGCGGGTCGCGTAGGTACCCGTGAACTTCACCGTGAGCGCGCTCCCGACCTGGTTCGCCTGGAAGGGATTGCCGGGCGCCGAGGTGTGCGGGATGGTGAGCGTCTGCGGGAAGATCGCGCCGTGGCGGGTGACCACCATGCGGCGCGGCGGCACGAAGTTCGCGAGGAGCTTGGTGGCGTCGAAGATACCCTTTACGGTGCTGAGCGGCACCGACGACGCGAACGCGATCACGTTGCGCTCGAGCCCGCCGACCGCCTCGTTGCCGTTCTCCATGTTCACCTTCACCTGGATCGGCGACTGCACGACGGCCTCGGGGTTGCCCTGGTAGTGGCTGAAGAGCGTCCCGGACGCGTCGGTCGACATGTCCTCGAGGAACCAGTCGGTGACGTCGGCGGGATTCGTGGTGGAGCCCCACGCGATGCTCTCGTTGTGCCCCTGCACGACGCCGGGCGCGCCGGCGAAGCCGATGCCGGTGACGTTCATGTCGCCGCCCCGGTCCTTGGTGTTCACGTGCAGCTCGTAGAAGGTCGCGGGGCTCCCGAGGCCGAGATGCGGATCGTTCGCGTAGATCGGGTTGCCGGTGTCGGTCACCGACCCGTCGACCGCCCACTGATTCGACCCGACCGTGCCGCGCGCGCGGATCTCGCGCATGACCGGCTGATCCATGAGCTTCGCGATGTACTCGCGCGCCTGCCGCACGGTCTCCTTGCGGGCGGCGGCGATCGCACGCTGCTGGTCCTTGCTGAGCTTCCGGCCCCTGCCGTTGCCGTCCTTGATCGCGGCCTTCGCGGTCTCGGTCCCGGCTGGAGACTTGGCGGCGCGGGCGGCGTCCTTCACGCCGTCGTGCGTCACGACCTCGCTCTTGGCGGCCGCCTTGGCATCGGCGAGCATGGTCGCCGGCGCGGGCGCGAGGCTCGTCAAGGGGATCGGCGCGTTGCTCGCGTCGGGCACCGTGAAAGCGTTCGCCGCGGGCTGCACACGGGCGAGATCCTGGGCGAACGCGGTCGTGCCGGTCGGCACGCCGAGCGCGTCGGTGACGTCGGCGAGGTCGCCCGTCGGGCCGTCCTCGAAGTCGAACGAGAGCTGGAAGGCCTGGAGCTTGCCGAACGCGACCGAGTCGATCGGCGACCACGGGGCGATGGAGGAGATGCTCAGGCTCACGTACTCGGCCGGCAGGTTGCCGGTCGTGTTCACCCGGTTGATGTACTCGTTGACGCCGTCGGCATAGGCCTGGAGGAGGCTCTGCACGGCGGGCGACAGCGCGTTGAACGAGTCGATCGCCGCCTGGCGGAACCCGAGCGACTGGAAGAACAAGTCCTGGGTCACGTTGCTGATGTTCCCGGGAAACGGCGGGTCCTGCGCCTGGAGCAGCGTCGGACCCGTCTTGAAGTCGGGGAAGCCGAGGAGCTCGGAGACGGTGCCGCTCGGCACGCGCCGGAAGACGTCCATCTGGAACATGCGCTCGCGCGCATGGATGTTGCCGAGCGCAAACGCGGCGTCGTTCTGCGTCGAGGCGTAGATGTGCGGGATGCCCTTGGCGTCGCGCACCACGTCGACGGGAGCGCTCAGCTGACCGAACGTCAGCGTCTGCGCGATCGGCAGATCGGTCACCGGATCGGCACAGACGCGACCGACGGTCAGCAGCGGCCATGCGAGCGTAAACGCGAAGGCGACGAGGAACGACGGGCGGCGGCGATGGTGCATCGGGGATCCTCCTGGATGTACGGGTGCGACGGTCTGTACGTACGGACGGCACGCGCGGCCGAAGTGCCGCGACCGCAAGATCGCGGCATTAGACGGCGGCCGGCCCGCCCCTGTCAAGAAAAAATCTGCGCCGCGGCGCCCGCCAGCGCGGCTGCGCGGTGCCCCCGGCCGGGCCGCGGCAGGCAGCCCGCTCGCCGATGCCGCGGAGCGTACGCGGACCGGCCGGCGTTGTGCTCGCCCGGGGCGCGCGGCTAGAACGAGACCGCGAGGAGGAGCGCGGGTGCACGGGATCCACGACCTGGGCGGCATGCACGGCTTCGGCCGCGTCGAGGTGGAGGCCGACGAGCCGGTCTTCCACGCCGCCTTCGAGCGCCGGGTGCTCGGCATGGCCTACCAGGTGGTGGGCTTCGGCTGGATCACCATCGACGCGTTCCGCCACGGCATCGAGCGCATCCCGCCGGTCGACTACCTGACCCTCGGCTACTACGGCCGCTGGCGCGCGGCGCTCGAGCGCCTGCTGATCGAGCGCGGCGTGCTCGCGTCGGACGAGGTCGACGCGCGCGTCGCGAGCCGCACGAGCGCCCCGCCGGCGGCGGCCCCGGCCCCGCCGGCCGCGATCGCTCCCGGCTTCGAGCGCGACCTCGCGCGCCCGGCGCGCTTCGCCGGCGGCGATCGGGTGCGGGCACGCGTGACGAGCTCGCCGGGGCACACGCGCCTCCCCCGCTACGTCGCGGGTCGCGTCGGGACCGTCGTGGTGGCGGGCCCGGCCTACGTCTTCCCCGACGCGAACGCGCACGGACGCGGCGAGGATCCGCAGCACCTCTATACGGTACGCTTCGACGGCCGCGAGCTCTGGGGCGATGCCGCCGAGCCGGCGACGTCGGTCCACGTCGACCTGTTCGAACCATACCTGGAGCCCGTCCCATGAGCGATCGGCACCACCACGACGACCACGAGCACGGCGCCGATCCGATCGCGCGGCGAAACGCGCTCCGCGCCGAGGCGCTCGAGTCGCTCCTCGTCGAGCGCGGCCTCGTCCAGCCCGACGTCGTCGACGCGATCGTGACGCGCTTCGAGCAGGACATCGGTCCGCTGAACGGCGCGAAGCTCGTGGCCCGGGCCTGGACCGATCCGGCCTTCAAGATCCGCCTCCTCGCCGACCCGTGGGCCGCGATCGAGGAGCTCGGTCTCCCGACGGGGCCGGACAAGACGCCGATCGTGGTGCTCGAAGATGCGCCCGATCTGCACCACGTCGTCGTGTGCACGCTCTGCTCCTGCTACCCGTCCTCGCTGCTCGGCCTGCCGCCCACCTGGTACAAGAGCCCGCCGTATCGCTCGCGCGTCGTACGCGAGCCGCGCGCGGTGCTGCGCGAGATGGGCCTCGATCTCCCGCCCGAGGTCGCCGTGCGGGTCTCGGACTCGAGCGCCGAGGTCCGCTATCTGGTGCTGCCGATGCGACCCGCCGGGACCGTGGGCTGGAGCGAGGAGGACCTGCGACGCCTCGTGACGCGCGACACCCTGATCGGCGTGGCCCGCCCGTCCGTCGCGGTGGACGACCCGGCGCCAGGGAAGCCGACATGACCTCCGACGGTCGCGCGCAGGTCCTCGACTGGGACGGCCCCCTGTCGCCGCCGCGCCGGAACGGCGAGCTCGTCTTCGAGGCGCTCTGGGAAAGCCGCGTCTTCGGCATGACGATGACTCTCTACGAGCGCGGCGCGTTCGCGTGGGACGAGTTCCGTGACCGCTTGATCGCGACCATCGCCGCGGCCGAGCGCGCCGCCCATCCGCACGCCGGAGCGTACCGCTACTGGGAGTGCTGGCTTGGCGCTTTCGAGGCGCTGGCGGCCGACAAGGCATGGTGCGCGCCGGGGGCGGTCGACGCGCGGCTCGCGGAGCTCGCGGCGCGACCCGCGGGACATGATCACCGCACGCCCGGCACCTGAGTTGTTTCGCCGCTTTGAGAAGCAGGTGGCGCGATCGCTTCCCAATCTCGCGACGTGTCCGCCATGAAGGGTCCGCCACGTCCCGGCTCGCCGCCTGGCAAGCCGGTTGCTTTCGAGAACGCCATGGACCAACCAGTGCAGATCACCTTTCGCGACGTGCCCCCCTCGGAGGCCGTCGAAGCCCGCATCCGCGAAGAGGCGGATACCCTCCGCCAATACGACGATCGCATCGTGCGTTGCCGGGTGGTCGTCGAGCAGCCGCATCGCCACCAGCACCAGGGGCGGCTCTACGCGATCCGCATCGACCTCACTGTACCGGGACGCGAGATCGTCATTGGCAACGGCTCGCACGCCGACCACGCGCACGAGGACGTCTACGTGGCCATCCGCGACGCGTTCGAAGCGGCGCGGCGTCAGCTGCAGGACCACACGCGCCGCACACGCGAGCGACGCTACGCGCCCGACGGGCCCGCGGCCGAGGGACGGATCGGCCGGCTCCTGCGCGATCTCGGCTACGGGTTCATCGAAACGGCGGACGGTCGCGAGATCTACTTCCACCGCAACAGCGTCGTGGACGGCACCTTCGACCGGCTCGAGGCCGGCGCCGCCGTGCACTTCGCCGAGGAGCTCGGTGAGAAGGGTCCGCAGGCGACCAGCGTCCGACCGCGCCATCCCCGGCCTTCGCACGGGAAGTGACGGACCCGCCGGCGTCGGGAACGAGCCGCTGATGCCCACGATCCTCACGCTCACGATGAACCCCGCCGTGGACGTCAGCACCACGGTGCCGCACGTCGTTCCGGATCGGAAGCTCCGCTGCGAAGCGCCGCGCTACGAGCCCGGCGGCGGCGGCATCAACGTGGCCCGCGCGGCGCACCGCCTCGGCGTCGAGGCCGAGGCGTGGTTTCCGGCCGGCGGCGCCGGCGGCGAGCTGCTGCAGCGGCTCCTCGACGCCGAGGGAATCCGCCACACGACGCTCCCCGCGCAGGGGTGGACGCGCGAAAACGTGAACGTGCTCGAGCAGCTGAGCGGCCGGCAGTTCCGCTTCTGCATGCCCGGCGCCGCCCTTGCGGCACACGAATGGCCGGTCTTCCTCGAGCGCCTGCGCGCCCTCTCTCCGGCGCCCGATTTCGTCGTCGCGAGCGGCAGCCTGCCGCCCGGCGTGCCGGTCGACTTCTACGCGCAGCTCGCCCGCTCGGCGCGCGACCTCGGCAGCCGGCTCGTGCTCGACAGCTCGGGGCCCGCGCTCGCGTGCGCCGTCGAGGCGGGGGTCTATCTCCTGAAGCCGAGCCTCGGCGAATTTCGCGCCCTCACCGGGGGCGGCGAGGAGGACGAGTCGGCCCTGATCGCGCGCGCCGTCGAGGTCGTCGTCCGGCGCAAATGGTGCAGCGTGCTGCTGCTGTCGCTCGGCTCCGCGGGCGCCTTGCTCGTCACCGCCGACGAGCGCCAGCGCTTCTCGGCGCCAGCGGTCCCGACCGCAAGCACCGTCGGCGCGGGCGACAGCATGGTCGCGGGCATGCTCGCCGGCCTCTGCCGCGGCCGCTCGCTCCGCGATGCCGCCCGCTTCGCGGTCGCGGCCGGCGCCGCGGCCGTCATGAACCCCGGCACCGAGCTCTGTCATCGCCGCGACGTCGAGCGCCTCGACGCCCAGGTGCGGGCGTCGGCCGTCTAAAGGAGCATCCATGGACTTCGAGCACTCCGAACGCGCGCGCGACTACATCGCGCATGTCGACCGTTTCGTCCGCGAGCGCATCATCCCGAAGGAAGAGGCCTACCTGGCGGAGCTCTCCGGCTCGCCTGATTGGCGGCAGTGGCGCATCCCGGCCGTCATGGAGGCGCTCAAGGCCGAGGCGAAGGCGGCCGGGCTCTGGAACCTCTTCCTGCCCGACTCCGAGTTCGGCGCCGGGCTCGACAACCGCGACTACGCGCCGCTCGCCGAGATCATGGGGCGGAGCTTCATCGCGTCGGAGGTCTTCAACTGCAGCGCGCCCGACACGGGGAACGCCGAAGTGCTCGTCCGCTACGGCAGCCCCGAGCAGAAGGAGCGCTGGCTCGCGCCGCTCCTCGACGGCCGCATCCGATCCGGCTTCGCGATGACCGAGCCCGCCGTCGCTTCGAGCGACGCGACCAACATGAAGGCGACGTGCGCGATCGACGGCGACCAGGCCGTCCTGAACGGCCAGAAGTGGTGGACGAGCGGCGCCGGCGACCCGCGCTGCGCCTTCCTGATCTTCATGGGGGTCACGGACCCGCGCGCGGAGCGCCACCAGCGGCACTCGATGGTGCTGGTGCCGATGGACACCCCGGGGCTGCGCATCGTCCGCATGCTGCCGGTGTTCGGCCACCTCGACGAGCCGCACGGCCACGCCGAGATCGTCTTCGACGAGGTGCGCGTGCCGCTCGCGAGCTTCATCGCCGGACCCGGGCGCGGCTTCGAGATCGCGCAAGGCCGGCTCGGACCGGGTCGCATCCACCACTGCATGCGGGCGATCGGCGCCGCCGAGCGTGCGCTCGAGCGCCTCTGCCGACGGGCCGTCGGGCGGGTCGCGTTCGGAAAGCCGCTCGCCAACCTCGGCGGCAACCGTGACGTCATCGCGAACTGCCGGATGGCGATCGACCAGGCGCGGCTCCTGACCCTGCGGGCCGCGTGGGCGCTCGACAAGCACGGAACGTTCGGCGCGCTCACCGACGTCTCCGCGATCAAGGTGATCGCGCCGAACGTCCTGCAGACCGTCGTCGACGCCGCGATCCAGATCCACGGCGGCGAAGGCGTCGCCGACCCGGAGCTGTCGCGCCTCATGGGCATGGCGCGCGTGCTGCGGCTCGCGGACGGCCCCGACGAGGTGCATCGCGCAATGGTCGCCAAGCTCGAGCTTCGCAAGTACACCTGACGCATGCCGAGACGCCGAGGGTCGTCGCGGGGACTGCTGCTCGCGGCGGTGTGCGTGCTCGCCGCGTGCCGGCGGCCCGCCGTCGCGCCGCACGACAGCGGCGAATGGGGACCGTACGACCTTGTGCGGCCGCGCGGCGAGGTGCGGGCGCTCGCGTTCCTCCTGTCGACCGCCTCCGGCATCGGCGGCGACGATCGCGCCGCCGCCGCCGATCTCGCCCGCCTCGGCGTTGCGGTCGCGCTCGTCGACACGCGTGTCTATCTGGCGCGCCTGGCCCGCGGCGGCGGCCACGCAGGGAGCGACTGCCTCGACGTCCCGGGCGCGTTCGTATGGACGAGCCACGCGCTCGAGCAGGAGCTCGGGCTCGGCGCGTACCGGCCGCCGTGGGTGATCGGACGCGGCGCGGGCGGCCTCCTCGCCTATGCCGCGCTCGCGCAGTCCCCCGCGCACGCGCTCGCGGGCGGAGTCGGGGTCGACGTCGACGACCGCGTACTCGCGGTCGCGCGGCGGCTCTGCGGTCTCGCCGCGACTCCGATCCGGAGCGGGCGCCGGCTCGGCGTGTACCGGGTCGGCGCGGCGTGGCGCTTCGCCGCCACCAGGCGGCCGGCGGCCGCGCTCCGCACGTGGCGGCAGGGCATCGACGACCGCAACGACGAGCGCGCCGCGATCGCGACGACGCGCGCCCGGACGTATCCGGCGGTCGTCGCCGAGGTGATGGCGCCGCTGCTTCGCGAACAGGCCGCGGCGCCCCCGGGCGGGCGCATGCCCGTCGTCGAGGTGAAGCCGGTGAGCGCGCACGGCGTGCTCGTGGTCATCTTCTCCGGCGACGGCGGCTGGCGCGACATCGACAAGCAAGTCGGCGGCTACCTCGCGGCGCGCGGCTTCGCCGTCCTCGGCGTCGACGCGCTCAGCTACTTCTGGGAGCAGCGAACTCCCGACGAGACCGCCACGGACGCGGCGGCCATGCTGCGCGCCTACCTGGCGCTCTGGCGCCAGCCACGCGCGGCCCTCGTCGGCTATTCCTTCGGCGCCGACATTCTGCCGTTCGTCTACAACCGGCTCCCGGCCGATCTCCGCAAGCGGGTGGTGCTCGTGAGCCTCCTCGCGCCGAGCCGCACGATCGAGTTCGAGATCCACGTCACCGACTGGATCGCCGGCGCGGACGACGGCCTGCCGATCCCCCCGGAAGCATCCCGCCTTCCCGCCGACAAGCTCCAGTGCGTGTACGGCGACGAGGACGCCGAGGACTCGCTCTGCACCGACCCGTCGACGTCGCCAGGCACGGTCGAGCGCCGCCCCGGCGACCATCATTTCGACGGCGACTACGCCGCCCTCGGCGCGGCGGTCGAGGACGCGATCCTGCGGCGCCTGCCGCGGCGCGCGGGGAAGTGAGGGGGCGCCACGCGCACCGTTCCTTGCGTATCCCGGGCTTCGCGAATCCCGGGAACGCCGTAGCCACGAAAAGCGACCGCTGGTTCCGGGCCCGGCACTCGGGCAGGATCCGCACATGCGACCTGCATCCTCGGAGCCCGACCGCATGCCGGCGGAATCGTTCTTGGACGTCAGGAACCACGGGTTCGCGCGCGTCGCCGTGTGCGTCCCCGAGACCCGGGTCGGCGACCCGGACTTCAACGCCGCGGCCCATCTCCGCGTGCTGACCGACGCGCACGCCGCCGGCGCGCACTACGCCGTCTGCCCGGAGCTGGGCCTCACGGCGTACACCTGCGGCGATCTCTTTTTCCAGAGTGTCCTGCAGGAGCGCGCCGTCGCCGCGCTCGCCGCGATCGCCGCCGATACGGCGGCCTGGAACATGGTGGTGTCCGTCGGGCTCCCGCTCGCCGTCGGCGGCATGCTTTTCAACTGCGCCGTCACCCTGGCTGGCGGCCGCGTGCTGGCGGTCGCACCCAAGGCGTATCCGCCCAACTACCGCGAGTTCTACGAGCTCCGCTGGTTCCAGCCCGCCGCGCACGCGACCGCGCGCGACCTCGAGGTGCTCGGGCGCTCCGTACCGTTCGGCACGGACGTGCTGATCGAGCTGCCGCACCTCCCCGGGTTCGTGCTGCACACCGACGTCTGCGAAGACCTCTGGGTGCCGATCCCGCCAGGCGCGCGCGCGGCCCTTGCCGGCGCGACCGTCCTCGCGAACCTCTCGGCGTCGAACCTGACCGTAGGGAAGCACGAGTACCGGCGCGACCTCGTGCGGCTCTCGTCGGCGAAGAATCTCGCGGTGCAGCTCTACAGCGCGGCGGGGTTCGGGGAGTCCACCGCCGATCTCGCCTGGGACGGCCACGGGATCGTCGCCGACCGCGGCGAGATCGTGGCCGAGACACCGCGCTTCACGCTGACCGGCTCCGCGGTCCTCGCCGACGTCGACCTCGCCGCGCTCGCGACCGACCGCCTGCGCATGAGCTCGTTCGGGCACAATGCCGACCGCGAGCGCGCGCCGTACCGTACGGTGGCCGCCGAGCCAGTCCACGACGCGCGCGCGGCGGCGCCGTTCCGCCGCTTACGGCGCGACGTCGCGCCACGGCCCTTCGTACCATCCGATCCCGCGGCGCGTGACGCGCGCTGCCGCGACGTTTTCGACATGCTCTGCACGTCGCTGGCGCGGCGGCTCCGCGCGCTGCCGGCCGACCGGCGCATCGTGCTCGGTGTTTCGGGCGGCCAGGACTCGACGCTGGCGCTGCTCGCCGCCGTGCGTACGATGGACCTGTTGCGCCGGCCGCGCGCCGACGTGATCGGCGTCATGCTGCCGGGCTTCGGCACGTCGGCCCGCACGCACGGCAACGCGCGCGCGCTGATCACCGCGCTCGACGCAACGCCGCGCGAGATCGACATCCGGACCATCGCGAGCAGCATGTTCGACGCCGTCGGCCACGACCCGGGCATCCACGACGTCACCTACGAGAACGTGCAGGCGTGGACGCGGAAGTTCCTGCTCTTCACGCTCGCCTCCGAGGAGAGCGCAATCGATCTCGGCACGAGCGACCTCTCCGAGCTGGCGCTCGGCTGGTCCACGTACGGCGGCGACCACATGTCGCACTACGCGATCAACGCCGGGGTGCCGAAGACGCTGGTCTCCGAGCTGATCCGATGGGCGGGCGACACGGTGTTCGCGGACGACCCGCAGACGACGGCGCTCCTGCGTGACGTCCTGGCAACGCCGATCAGCCCGGAGCTCCTGCCACCCGCCGGCGAGGAGATCACGCAGCACACGGAGCTCGTGGTCGGCCCCTACGAGCTGCACGACTTCTTCCTCTACTACTTCCTACGCTTCGGCTTCGCGCCGCGGCGGGTCGCGCGCCTGGCGCTGCACGCCTTCGACGGACGGTTCACCCTCGCCGAGATCCGCCGCTGGCTGCTGGTCTTTCTGACGCGCGTCTTCGCCAACCAGTTCAAGCGCGACTGTGTCCCGGGGTCGCCGAAGATCGGCTCCGGCGGCTCGCTCTCGCCGCGCGGCGACTGGCGGATGCCCGCCGACGCCTCACCCGAGATCTGGCTCGCCGACGCGCGCGCGATTCCCGAAACCGTCGAGCGTTAGAGCAGCCGGCCAGTACGGCTGCACACCCGATACCGACACGACACTACCGATTCGGGATCAGGCTCCGCGAAGGTGGGGCAGGAGCGCCGCGCATACGGCGTCGGCCGCCTCGGAGGCCGCGGCGTGACCGACGTCTTCGAGCATGCACAGGGTGGCGCCGGGAATCGCGAGGCCCAGGGCCTTGCTATCGGGCGTCAGCAGATCGGCGCCGGCCGCGATGACCAGGGTAGCCACCCGGAGCTCGGAGACGCTCGCGGCGCGCGCCCCCGACCAGGAAGCGATGCCGCGGGCCCACCGGTCGAGCGCGTCGGGCGGGACGACCGACACGGCGGCGGAGAGGCCGCGCCGCATGCGCTCGCGCAGCGGGGCATCGGCGAGCGTGCGCTCGGAGAAGAGCCACGGCAGCAGCGTGCGCGCCAGCACGTCGCTGCCTGCCCGACGCGACACCGCCCTCCAGGCGTCGACGACGGCGAGCAGCCTCGCGGATGCGACGACGAAGGGCGTGACCAGCGCGAGGGAGCGCACGCGCTCGGGAAAGCGCAGCGCCATCTCGAGCGCGATCGCGGCGCCGAGGCTCGCGCCGACGACGTGCACCGGACCCGACAGCGAGGCGGTGAGCGCCGCCGCGTCTTCCGCCGCCGTGGCGACGTCGTAGACGTCTCCCATCGGAGAGTCCGACGCACCGACTCCGCGGGGATGCAGCCCGATGGCTTCGAACTCGCCGCTCTCGGTGAGCGCCTGGATCTGAGGTGCCAGGCTCGCCACACCGACGCCGAAGCCGGGGAGCAGGAGAACGGGTCGGCCGCCGCCGTGGCGCAGCACCTCCAAGCTCACTCCGGCCGCGACGCCGAAAAGCCGCGCGCGCCGCGCCGCGAAGGCGTCGACGTCTTCCCGCGTGATGCGTCCGCCGGGGCCGCTGCCGACCACCGCCGCCATATCGACATCGAGGCTGCGGGCGAGCGCGCGCGCAGCCGGTGTGGCCGGAGCCGCGCCGCCTCGTGGCGGCGAGGCGAGCAGGGACGCGGCCTCGCGACGAACGGACGAGACGTCCGGTGGGTTCCCGGCCGGCTCAGCAGGCGCGAGGGGACGATCGTTGGCGAGGCGGAATGCCTCGGCGTCGAAGGGCTCCGCCATGGACGCGGTGATCGCGGCGAGCAGGCTGCCACAGGGAACCGTCTCACCGGCCTCGACGTAGACGTGGCGCAGCACCCCGGAGTCGGTGGCTTCGATCTCGACCTGGGCCTTCTCGGATTCGATGACGACGACGGTGCGCCCCTTCTCGACGACTCCACCGATGCCGACCGCCCACTCGACGACCATGCCCTCCTGCATCGTCATGCCGAGCTTGGGCATTGCGATCGCGATCGCCACCGCGCCCTCCCTGCTCAAAGAAGCGCGCGCGCCGCTTCGACGATGCGGGCCGAGGAGGGCATGTAGGCTTCCTCGAGGACGCGGGAAAACGGCACCGGACACATCGCCGCGGTCACCCGCTTCACCGGACCGTTCAGGAAATCGAACCCGCGGTCGACGCAGAGCGCCGCGACGTCGCTGGCGATGCCGCAGCGAGGCGTGGCCTCGTCGACGACGACCAGGCGGCCGGTCTTGGCGAGGGTGGCGAGGATCGCGTCCTCGTCGAGAGGCGCCAGCGAGCGCAAGTCCAGCACTTCGGCGCTGACACCGTCGCGCGCCAACTCCGCGGCCGCCGCGAGCGCCATCCCCACCGTCGCCCCCATGCCGACCAAGGACACGTCGCTTCCCTCCCGCACCACCTTGGCCTTGCCGATCGGCACCTCGTAGTCGCCTTCGGGGACGTCGGCGGACAGGAACAGGATCCCCTTGGGCTCGCAGAAGATCACCGGATCGTCGCTGCGGATCGCCGCCAGCAGCAGGCCCTTGGCATCGGCGGCGTTGGAGGGAATCACGGTCTTGAGGCCCGGAATCCCGGCCGTCATCCAGTACAACGACTGCGAGTGTTGCGCCGCCGCCTGCAGGCCCGCGCCCGTCACGGTGCGCACGGTGAGTGGAACGCGGGCCTTGCCGCCGAACATGTAGCGGAACTTGGAGGCCTGGTTCAGCAAGGGATCCAGGCAGGTCCCGAGGAAGTCGATGAACATCAGCTCCACCACGGGACGAAGACCCGTGACCGCCGCCCCGACCGCCGTGCCGAGGATGCCCATCTCGCTGATCGGGGTATCGAGGACCTGGTTCGGAAACTCCCGGACGAGCCCCCGCGTCACGCTCATGATGCCGCCCATCTCCTCGGTGCCTTCGGGACGGCGTCCGCCGCCGGCGACGTCTTCGCCCATGAGGACGACGTCGGAGTCGCTCGCCATGGCGATCCGCAACGCCTCGGCGATGGCGAAGGCGGTGGGAATCTCTCTCATCGCCCCGCCTCCTCCGTGACGTACACGTCCCGCAGGAGCTCGCCGGGATCGGGGAAAGGCGCCGCCTCGGCGACGCCGACCGCTTCGGCGATGCGTTCGCCGACTTCGCGGTCGATCCGCCGCAGGTCTTCGACGGCGATCAGGCCTTCGCCGGTGACGCGGGTCTCGAAGAGCCGCAGCGGGTCGCGTTGGGTGATCCACTCGTCGGCCTCCGCCTTGCTCCGGTAGACGAGCGTGTCACCGACGTAGTGGCCGGCGAAGCGATAGGTCTTGCACTCGAGCAAGGTGGGGCCTTCACCCCGCCGCGCCCTGGCGATCGCCTCTCCGGACTTGGCGTAGACGTCGAAGAAGTCCATGCCGTCGGCGATCAGGCTGTGCATGGCGTAGGAACGTCCGCGTTCAGCGATGTCTTCGACCGGAACGACGAACTCGGTCGGCGTGAACTCTCCCCACCCGTTGTTCTCGCAGACGTAGAGGGCCGGCAGCTTCCAGTTCGCCGCCATGTTCAGCGATTCGTGGAAAGCACCCTGATTGGAGGCCCCGTCGCCGAAGAACGCGACGCCCACGCCGCCGGTCTTCTTGAGCTTGGCGGTGAGCGCGGCGCCGGTGGCGAGCGGAATGCCGGCGCCGACGATGCCGTTGGCGCCGAGCATGCCCTTTTCGAGGTCCGCGATGTGCATGGAGCCGCCACGCCCCCGGCAGATCCCGCTGCTGCTCCCGAACAGCTCCGCCATCATACCGCGAACGTCCACGCCCTTGGCGATGCAGTGGCCGTGGCCGCGATGCGTGGACGCGACGTGGTCGTTCTCCTTCAGGTTGGCGCAGACCCCGGCCGCCACCGCTTCCTCTCCGATGTACGTGTGGAGGAAGCCGCCGAGCTTGCCACGGGTGACCAATTCGACGAGCTTCTCCTCGAAGCTGCGGATCGTACGCATCGTGCGATAGGCGACCAGCAGGATCTCTTCCGTCGGTTCCATGGTCCGCCTCCCTCAGTGGACTTCGCCGCCGCCGGCCACCGTGAGCGTCGTGCCGGTGACGTTCTCCGCCCGACAGAGGAACACGGCCGCGGCGGCGATCTCTTCGGGCGTCTGCTCCCGCTTGGTGAAGGTGCTCCGCGCGATGAACTCTTCGAAGACCCTCTCGACGGGCACTCCGGTCATCGCCGCCAGCATCGGGTTCAGGACTTCGGTCCACATCGCGGTCGCGATGAAGCCCGGACAGAGCGCATTGACGCTGATCCCCGCGGGGCCGAGCTCTTCGGCCAGGGATTGGGTGAAGGAAATGACGGCGGCCTTGGAGGCGCAGTAGGCCGAAAGACCGGCGCGGCCGGTCTTGCCCGCCACCGAGGCCACGTTGACGATGCGGCCTTCTCCTCGCGCGGCCAGATGGGGGATGGCGGCACGGGCGCAGAGGAAGACCCCGCGCACGTTGACCGCGAAGACCCGATCCCAGACGGCCTCGTCCATCGCCGCCACCGGTGCGGCGGCGATGATGCCGGCGTTGGCGACCAGGATGTCGAGACCGCCCATGGCCTCGACGGCGGCGGCCACCATGCGCTCGACGTCCTCGGCCTTGGTCACGTCGGCGCAGACGGCATGCGTGCGGCGCCCACAGGCCCTGACGGCGGCCACGGTGGCGTCGAGATCCCCGGCACCGGCGAGCGCATAGCCTACGCCGCCCCCGCCCGTCGGCGCCAGATCGGAGACGACGACGTCGCAGCCTTCACGGGCGAGGGCCAGCGCGATCGCCCGGCCGAGCCCGCGCGCGGCGCCAGTGACGAGCGCGATCTTGTCGAACAACTGCATGCGATTCCCCCCGGCGGCGTCGTGAAGCCGGGCGCCCCTTAGCACGGGGGCGAAGCACTTGGAATCTTCAGGCGCGTGACGACGGCGGGAAGAAGCGTTCGATCGTCCCGTCGGGGGCCATGCGTGCGGACAGCGGCGGCGCTAGGAACCCGCCCCGGCGCGGTTCCGCGCCACGTCCCCGTGGTCTGCCGCCTCGGGTGCGGCGGCCGGCGCCGTTCGGGCATCCTTCGCGAGCGCGGCGAGGCCGCGGAACGAGCCGTGGATCGCCTTCACGAAGCTCCGCAGATCGGGAACCAGCTCGTAGTCGGCGTTGAATCCCCAGAAGAGCGTGCCGTCGTAGCTGAAGATGGCGACGCCGAGGCCGGTGTTCTCGAGGAGCGGCACCTGCGGGTAGAGCTCGAGGAGGCGCGCGCCCAGCATGTAGAGCGGAAACTGCGGCCCCGGGACGTTGGTGACGATCATGTTGATCGGACCCGCGGCGGCGCGCGCGCCGAGCGACAGCAGGACGGTCGGCGTCCACTCGGCGATCGCCATCATCGTCTCGACCCCGAGCGCCTGGTTCGTCGCTTTGAGGTCCTGGGTCGCGTGCCGGATCGCCGACAAGCGGAGCGCCGCATCGGGCTCGCCGATCGGCAGCCGCAGAATCCACGACGACACGCGATTACCGAGCCGACCCCGCTCGGCCTCGCGCCGGACGCTCACCGGTGCCGAGACGCGGAAATCGACCTCCTCGGGATGGAGGTGGTGTACGATCAGGAACTCACGCACGGCGCCGGCGACGGTCGCCAGCACCAGATCGTTGATGGTGCAGCCGAGCGCCTTGGCCACCGCTTTGAAATCCGCGAGCGGCATGCTCAGCCAGTCGAAGCGCCGGTGGGGGCCGAGGCGGCCATTGAGCGGCGTCTCCGACGCCGAACGTACGGCCCACCCGAGGAGATCGGCGACGGCACGCACCCGCACCAGAAGCTCGCTTCCCATGTTCGCGGTCTCGCTCCACAGCTGGCCGAGACCCCGGATCGCCTGGAGCGGCAGCATCAGACGCCGGAGCGCGGCGTCGCGCAGGAGCTTCGCGCCGGTCGGCGGCGTTCGTGGGACATATTGCGGCGCTTCTTTCGGCTCGTATTCGGCGAACGGCGATAGCAGGATCTGCGCCAGGTCGACGCCCGCTTGTCCGTCGAGCATGCAATGGTGGATCTTGTTGATGACCGCGAAGCGATCGCCCTGAAGACCCTCGACGACCCAGGTCTCCCAGAGCGGGCGCGCGCGATCGAGCTGCTGCGCCATCACCCGGGCCGAGAGCCGCCGCAGCTCCTCCTCTCCGCCCGGACGCGGCAGCGCCGTGTGACGGATGTGGTAGTCGAGGTTGAACTGACGGTCGTCCACCCAGACCGGATGAGCCTCGATCGGGATCCAGGCCAGGCGTTGGCGGTAGCGCGGGATCCGATGGAGGACCGCGGCGATGGCGCGCTTGAACGCGCCGATGTCGATCCCCCCCTCGGCGGTCTTGAGCGGTCCGGCCTCGAAGATCTGCGTCGCCGCGACGTGCATGTGCACGGTCGGCGTCTCGAAGACCAGAAACGAGTAATCCTGCGCCGACAGGCGCGCATAGTACGGGGAGCTCACGGCGCGGGCGTAAGACAGCGTGGTGCACGAGTCAAGGACGACGAGCGTGCCGCGACGCCCATTGCCGGGCCGGCGCCGACGATGCTAGACGCGTCCTCACATGTCCTCGTGGGTGAGCCACGGTGCCGAGTTGATGGTGCGGTCGGTGGCATTGCCGTTCGTCCTCGGCCTGCGCTGGCTCGCCGAGCCCGACGACGAGGCCGGTGCGGCTCCCAACGCGACGGGTCACGGGTGGAGCCGGCGCCTCAAGATGGCGGCCGACGAGTTGTTCTTCGCGAGCGAGCTCCTGGCGGGGGGACCGTCGGCGTTTTTCGACGGCGTACGGTTGCGTTCGGAGATGCAGCAGAGCGTCGCGTTCTTCCATGCGCACGGCTGGCTCGACGACCCCGCCGCGTATCATCGAACTCCGCCCCCGCTGCACGAAGTCTCCCTCGTCGATCTCGCGACACGCCGCGGGCCCTACCAGCATCTGCGCTTCGAGAGCGGCTACGAGCCGGTCGAGGGTGAGCCCGGACGCGAACGCTGGCTCGGGATCGAGCCCAATCGAACGGCGCACGCGTGGCTGCTGCGCCATCCCGGTCCGCCCCGGCCGTGGGTCGTCTGCGCGGCGGCCTATCGCATGGGGGATCCGGCCGTCGATTTCCTCGGCTTCCGCGCCCATTGGCTGCATCGTTCTCTCGGCGTCAACGTGGCCATTCCGGTCGTCCCCTTCCACGGTCCGCGCCGCGCCGGACGTCGTGGCGGCGACGGGTTCATGACCGGCGATTTCATCGACACCGTGCACGCCGTGGCGCAAGCGGTGTGGGACACGCGCCGCCTGATCGACTGGCTGCGGCGCGAGGGGGCGCCCGCGATCGCGGTCTACGGCCTCTCGCTCGGCGGCTCCACGGCGGCGCTCCTGGCGTCGCTCGAGTCGGCGCTCGACTGTGTGATCATCGGCATTCCCGCCGTCGATTTCGGCGAGTTGATGCGCTGGAACTTGCGCGGGCCGTTGGTGCAGGCAACCGAGCGCCTCGGATTCCCGTGGGACCACGTGGCGACCGTGCTGCGCGTCGTGTCGCCGCTCGCCATGGCTCCGCGCGTCGCGAAACCGCGCCGTTTCGTCTTCGGCGCCGCCGGCGACACGCTCGCCCCGCCCGGTCAGACGCGCGCGCTCTGGCGTCATTGGGGCGAGCCGCGCTTGCTGCTCTACAACGGCGGCCACGTGTCCTTCCTCTTCGAGAACGCCGTGCGCGATCTCCTGGTGGAAGCGTTGGCGACGACCGGGCTGCTGCCCGCGCACCCCGGCGCGGCGTGACGATACGCCGCCGCTGACCACGAAGAAGGATTGATCGCCCGCCGCCGCAAACTGGCGGAGACGCGGCGAACGAAGTAGGAAGGCCCGATGCGATCCCCTCGTGACTTCTTCAAGCCCCTCGCCCTCGGCGCGCCGGAGCCGGTGCGCGAGATCCCCATCAAGCCGTCGCGGATGATCCATTTCTTCGATCCGTCGAACCCGAAGATGCTGGCCAAGGTGCCCGAGCTGGCCCTCCAGGCGGACATCCTCCTCGGCAACCTCGAGGACGCGACCCCAGCCGACCGCAAGGTCGCGGCGCGCGAGGGCCTGGTCACGATCGGGCGCGAGGTCGATTTCCGGGGGACGCCGCTCTGGACCCGCGTCAACTCGCTCGATTCGCCGTGGTGCCTCGACGACGTCTCGGCGCTCGTCGCGGGCATCGGCAACCGGCTCGAGGTCATGCTGATCCCGAAGGTCGAGGGCGCGTGGGACATCCACTACATCGATCGGCTCCTCGCCCAGCTCGAGGCGAAGCACAAGGTGCAGCGGCCGATCTTGATCCATGCCATCCTCGAGACCGCGCTCGGCGTCGCCAACGTCGAAGAGATCTGCGCCGCGAGTCCGCGCATGCAGGGCGTGAGCTTCGGTCCGGCCGACCTCGCGGCGTCGCGCCGCATGAAGACGACGCGCGTCGGCGGCGGCCACCCCGCGTATCTCGTGCGCAACGATCCCGATCCGAAGAACCCGGATGCGCCGCGGCCGACCGCGCAACAGGATCCGTGGCACTACTCGATCGCGCGCATGGTCGACGCCTGCGCCGCGACGGGAGCGCTGCCGTTCTACGGCCCGTTCGGCGACATCGCGGACTCGCTCGGATGCGAGGATCAGTTCCGCGCGGCGTTCTTGCTCGGCTGCGTCGGCGCGTGGTCGCTGCACCCGAACCAGATCGCGATCGCGAAGAAGGTGTTCAGCCCGCCGCCGAACGAGGTGGCGTTCGCCAAGAAGGTACTCGAGGCGATGCCCGACGGCCGCGGCGTCATGATGCTCGATGGCAAGATGCAGGACGACGCGACCTGGAAGCAGTGCAAGGTCATGGTGAACCTCGCCAAGATGCTGGCCGAGAAGGACCCGGAGCTGAAGGCGTCGTACGGGTTCTGAGCGTGGCGTCGCCGGTCGCGATCGACGTCGTCGATCTGCGGCGCCGCTCGGATCGGCGCCGCTTCCTCGACGTGGCGGCGCCGATCTATCGCGACCATCCGTGCTACGTCGAGCCTCTGCGCGGCGAGCGCCTGAAGTTCCTCGACCCCGACGTCAATCCCGGGCTCGCGAACCTCGAGATCCAGGCGTGGATCGCGCGCCGCGACGGCCGCGACGTCGGCCGCATCACGGCTCACGTCGACCGTCTGTACGACGGCCTCCACGGCACGGGCACCGGGTGGTTCGGCTTCTTCGAGAGCATCGACGACCCCGCCGTAGCGCACGCACTCCTCGCGGCGGCCGTTCGCCGGCACGCGGCGCGGGGGGCAACGGAGATGATCGGCCCGATGAGCTTCACGACCAACCAGGAATGCGGCCTCCTGGTCGAGAACTTCACGCGTCGTCCCACCTTCGGCACGAGCTACAATCCGCCGTACTACGAGGCGCTGCTCACCAGTTTCGGCTGCCGCGGCGTGAAGGATCTCTACGGGTGGTGGATGGACGTCACGACCGGCTTCGAGGAGCCGGGGCGTGCGCGGATCGCGGCGTTCGCCGAGCGCCTGAAGGCGCGCGCCGACGTCGTGATCCGCCACGCCGAGCGGCGCCGCTATCGCGACGAGTGGGCGCTGATGTTCGACATCTATCAGGAGGCGTGGCGCGACAACTGGGGGTACAGTCCGATCACCAGGGAGGAGTTCGGGTGGACGGCCGAGAGCGCACGCCCGATCCTCCGCGAGGAGCTCGCGCTGATCGTCGAGGTGCACGGTCAGCCCGTCGGCTTCGCGATCTCATTGCCCGACGCCAACGAGATCGCACCGCGGAACGGCCGGCTCTTTCCCTTCGGATGGGTGCGCTTCGCGTTCGGCCTCCGTCACATCCGTCACGCGCGGCTGATCCTGCTCGGCATCCGTCCCGCGTACCGGAAGCGCGGTCTCGAATCGCTGCTCTGCATCGAGACCGCGCTCCGCGCCCGGCAGATCGGATTGGGCGGCGGCGAGGTGAGCTGGACGCTCGAAGACAACGTCCTCATCAACCGGGCGATCGAAGCGATGGGCGGGAGGCGAGATCGGACCTGGCGTCTGTACCGGATGCCCCTCGCCGCATCGGTGTGACGGGAGGCCAGAGCGGCGCCGCCCCGCGCGCGCGGCGCCGGGCCGCCTCGGCGGCCGGCAGACGGACCGCGGCGACGAACGCGCCGAGTCCGAGGGCGGCCCCCGCTACGACGTCGATCCCGTAGTGCCAACGAAGGAGCAGCGTCGCGACCACGATGTTGGCGGCGAAGAAGCCGGTCGGCGCCCACGCGATCCGCAGCCAGCGCTCGCGGCGGTGGCGGAAAGCGAACAGTGTCAGGAAGAGCGGCCCCGCCGTGTGAAGCGACGGGAAGATGTCTTTTTGCGACCCGCCGGCGGCGACCGTCCGCAGCAGGGCATCGTGCCACGGCCCGCGCGGCAGCGGGTGCGCGAACAGCTCCGGAAACGTGGTCGACGGACCGAATCCCGGAACCAGGAGATAGAGCGTCTGCCCGAGGCAGTAGACGAGGAGCATGCCGGTCGCGAACTCGGCGATCAGCGGCTCGTGGTCGACCCGGAGCGCAATCGACAGCGTGTAGAAGGCGAGCAGCCAGAAGTAGCTCAGATAGAAGAACGAGAACCACTCCGTCGTCGCCGGCGTGACGAAGCGCTGGATCCACACCGCGGGCTCGCCGCCGAACAGCGCCACGTCGAGCGCGAGCAAGCGCGCGTCGAGGGCGCGCGGATTCACCACCGGAGCCAGATCGCGGAGCACGAAGTAGGCTCCGAGGACGCCCCCGATCGTGCCCGCGCGGTAGACGAGAGGGGCGAACGGGGCGGCCGTCACCAGGCCGCCCCGGACGCCGGCGATGGCGCCGAGAGCCACGACCGCCAGCAGGGCCATCCGGCCGGCGGCCCGCGCCTTCAGTGGATGAGGGTGGGCGGCGAGGGCCGCCAGGGCGAGCATGGTCACGAAGCCGCCGACCAGCCAGTCGTGCACCGCGAGCTCACGGCGCCATCGCGACCCCGCCACAAAATCTCCTTGGCTGGGAACGGCGTTCTTTGCTACCTCTGGCCTCACGTCCCAACCGTGCCATCCGGAGGCAACATGCGTAAACTCCTCACCGCCCTACTCCTCGTCCTCTCCTACTCGATCTGGTTCCGGCCCGAGCCCGCGCAGAGCGTCGGGCCGTCGTTCGTGTTCCCGCTGTCGATCAAAGGCAAGGCGGTCCAGACCGACATCGCGGTCGGACCAGGCTTCAAGCCGGCCCGGGGAAAGGTCAATGACAAGATCCTGGCGGCGATCCTGCGCGGGGAGAACGCGACGGACTACTCCGTGCAGTTCCTCGACGTCCTGGGTCACGACGGGTCGGGCCGTTTCTACCTCTTCTTCGACGGCCGCGGGATGGACGGCAGCCTCACCCTGCGTGTCGCGACCAATCCGAACGGCAACCTGGCCGCGTCGCTGACGGGCGCGATCACCCAGGACGGCGAGTTCTGGGTGGCCGGCAAGTACGATCTTCCGCTGATCGGGCCGCTCGCCGACGTGTTCGCCCAGGGCAAGGTGAAGTTCGTCAAGGGCACGTTCAACCCCGCGAAGATCAGCGGCGTGCTCCACTTCGTGAGCAACGCGATCGGCGAGGGCTTCACCGTCAAGTTCAAGACGGTCGGCGGCCCGCTCTCCTGAGCCGGGAGGCGGCCGCCACGCACGACCGCCGTCGTTGCGCCCGGCCATCCCCGTCGGCAACGTCGGATCAGATGTCGCTACTGCCCCTTCGCGACGAACTGTGCAATCACGCTCGAGCTCAATGAAATCCATGTGAGGGTGGAACCTGGCCCTCGATCTCGATCTGCACGACTGCCCGACCGAGGACGTGCACCACCCCATCGACGCTCTGGAGTAGCCCTTCCACACGCAACAATCGCGCCGTGTGTAGCACCCCACGATATACACGGAATACTTCCGGGCGAATTGCGACGTTGCAGATCCCGGTCTCGTCCTCGAGCGTCAGGAACAACATGCCCTTGGCCGTGCTCGGGCGCTGCCGGACGATGACGTGCCCAGCGACTCGCACGTATCGCCCGTGAGGAATATCACGGATGTCGGCACAGGAGACGACGCGCTGCCGACGCAATTCCGCACGAAAATGCGCCATGACGTGCGGACCGATTGTAAGGCCCATGCTCGCATAGTCGGCGAGCGTCTCCTCGATCGGCGACATCGGTGGTAGCGGCGACCTACGCTCCACACCGACCGACCGAGAACTCGCAACGTTCAACAATGCGCCCGGATGGCGATCGAGCGCCGCCAACTGCCAGAGAACGTCTCGACGTCGAGATCCGAAGGCTGCGCACGCACCAGCAAAAGCGAGGCGGTGACGTTCATCCTCCCGCAATCCTGACCGCGTGACGAGATCTCCGAGCGTCGCGAACGGAGCATGTCGGCGTTCGTCCTCGATGCGACGACCCACCGACTCGCGGAGACCACCGACGTAACGCAAGCCGATCCGCAGCGCACCGCCTTCGATCGTACACCGCCACGCCGAATGCATCACGTCGATCGGGCGCAGCGCAACTCCATGTCGTTCGGCATCCTTCAGCAACGTCGTCGGGTGATAGAACCCCATCGGCCAATTGTTCAGCATGGCGCAGTAGAACGCCGCGGGATGATGGACCTTCAGATACGCCGACGCGTACGCGAGCAGCGCGAAGCTCGCGCTGTGCGACTCGGGAAAACCATAGAGCGCAAACGACGTGATGCCGCGAACGATCCTCTCGGCCGTCTCGCCGATGATTCCTCGCTCCGCCATGCCGGAGCGCAATCGCCCCTCGATCTGCGCCATGCGCTCGACGGATCGCTTGAATCCCATGGCGCGGCGCAGCTCCTCCGCCTCGCCGCCGGAGAATCCTGCGACTGTCATCGCGATCCGCAGCAACTGCTCCTGGAACAGCGGCACCCCGAGCGTACGCTCGAGAATCGGCTTCAGCGAAGGATGGGGATACGTCACGGGCTCACGTTCGGCGCGTCGTCGGAGATACGGATGCACCATCTGCCCAACGATGGGACCCGGACGAATGATCGCGAGCTCGACCACGAGATCGTAAAAGCATGCGGGCTTGAGGCGCGGGAGCGTCGCCATCTGAGCCCGGCTCTCGACCTGAAACACACCGATCGTGTCCGCCCGCTGCAGCATCGCGTACACCGCAGGATCGTTTTGCGGAAGCCGCGCGAGATCGAGAGCGACACCGTCGTGCTCGCGCACCAGCGGGATCGCGTCCTCGAGCACGGCCATCGTGCCGAGTCCCAACAAATCGACTTTGATGATGCCGAGATCGGCGCAATCGTCCTTGTCCCACTGCACCACGATCCGCCCGGGCATTGCCGCAGGCTCGAGGGGAACGACCTCGTCGAGCCGCCCCGCCGCCAGCACCATACCGCCGGAATGTTGCCCGAGATGCCGGGGCAATCCCTGCATGCGTCGCACCAAGTCGACCAACAGGCGGACGCGCGGCGCTTTTGGATCAAATCCGGCGGCGACGAGCTGGCTCGGCACCTCGTCGTCCCGGTCTCGGAACTCGAACTCCCCAAGGAGTGACGCCAGCCGAGCCACCGGCTCGGCCCCAAGCCCGAGCACTTTGCCGACCTCGCGAACGGCACTCCGCGAACGATAGGTGATGACATTGGCGGTCATCGCAGCCCCGTGCGCACCGTAGCGCCGATAGACGTATCGAATGACTGCCTCGCGCCGATCCCCGCTCGGCAAATCGATGTCGATGTCCGGCCATTCACCACGTTCCTCGGACAAAAATCGCTCGAAGAGCAGGTCCATGCCGATCGGATCCACAGCCGTGATCCCGAGCGCGAAGCACACCACGCTGTTGGCAGCCGATCCACGCCCCTGTGCGAGAATTCCCTGTTGCCGGCAAAACTCGACGATGTCCCAGACGATCAAGAAGTACCCAGCCAGATCGAGGCGCCCGATGACGGCGATCTCGTGTTCGAGCTGCCTGCGTATGCGTGAGGTGATCACGCCGTAGCGACGACGCGCGCCTCGCTCCACCAACGCCCGCAAATGCGAGATCGAGCTCGCGGCGCAAGGCAATGGGACGCTCGGGAACCGATACCCGAGGTTCTCCAGGGTGAACGTACAACGTTCGGCGATCTGTCGGGTATTGCGAATCGCTTCCGGAACATCGCGGAAGATCTCGCCCATCTCACGTGCCGACTTAAGATGACGCTCCGCATTGACAACCAACGATCGGCCCGCATCGTCGAGCGTCGTCTTGAGACGCACGCACCGGAGCATATCGAGAAGCCGTCGATCTTCCGGACGTGCATGCATCACGTCGTTGGTGGCAACGAGCGGCGCACGACACGACTCGGCCATGGCGATCAACCGGCGCGTCACACGAGCTTGACGGCATTCGAAATGACGATGGATCTCGACGTAGACATTCTCGACCCCGAGAATGGCACGCAACCGATCGAGGCGGGCGTTGGCACCCGTCGCGTCGGCGAGGTCGGCGAGCATCGTGCCGTCGTCGCCTGGAACGAGACCAATCATGCCGCCGGCGTGCTCCTCGAGATCCTCCCAGCCGAGCGCACAGTGCCCCTTCGGCGCGCGCATCTTGCCGCGACTCAGCAGCCGGCAGAGATTCCGATACCCACACCGCTCCGCGACGAGCAGTGCGAAGCGGCGACCATCGATTGCCACGTCCGCTCCCACCAACGCTCGCAATCCTCGGGCACGCGCGGCACGGAAAGCCCGCGGAGCAGCGTACACGCCGTCGCGGTCGACGATCGCGACGGTATCGATGTCGAGCGCAGCCGCCCGGGCCACCAGATCCTCCGGCAACGAAGCCCCCGCCAGAAAGCTGAATGCGCTTCGAACGCGAAGCTCGACATAGTCGTCAGTCATACACGCCGTCGACCACCCAGGTGCTGGATCGCACGTCGCGATAGAGCCGGTAGACCCCTCCGTCGCTCAGCTCGACGTCGTAATACTCCCTCGCGTAGGGATCGTCGGTCCACCATTCGCCTCGCACGCGCCACGGTCCCGCCCAATGGAGCACACGTCCGCCCAGGCGACCGGCACCGCGCACGTGCTCGAGACTGTCACGCCCCTTGAAGACCTCGACCGACACAGGCGGACGAAACGCACGGAGGGCCAAACGAACGACCGCCACCATGGGCGATGCCGACGACGACTCGACCCGAGCGGCAGCCGGCGACGAGAATGACCGGACCCCAGCGGCCGACGAGGTTGCACCGGGAAAAGGCTCGATCCTCAAGGCTTCGAGACGATGAGTGCCCGCATCCCTCAGGACACCCACGCGATCCTGTCCGCACAGTATCGACAATCGAGCGACGACAGCCGCGAGCGCAGCAGGCGTCGGATCGGCCGCGCGAAACAGCTCGAGCTGCGTCGGCCGCAAATGGGAAGCGACGCAGGCGACCGCGACCGTGGCGATGGCGAACGATGGCGGATGCGATTCCAGTTGGGCTCGCACCAGGATGAGCAGCGTTCGCCGATCCGTCGTCGGCGTAGCAAGAGGTATGCTTCGCACGTCGCGCCCCCCCCGGTCCGAACCGAGCACGACACGAACCTCTTGGCATCCCAACCCGTAGAGTTCGAGTCGAGCCAGGAGACATTCGAACAGCCGCCGCAACACGAAGAGCAGTGGCTCGATGCGATCGACCGGATACTCGACCTCGAGAGATTCCTCGAACACACAGGGCAAGGACCGCGCCGTCACCGGAGCATCGTCTTTGCCACGCGCACGCCGAATCAACCCGACACCCGCCGCGCCGAGGCGATGCACCACCGCAGCGGTCGGCAACGCGAGAAGATCGCCGATCGATCGGATGCCCCAAGTGGCCAACGCGTGAGCCGTGGCAGGATCCGGGCCCAACAGTGCAATCGCCCGCGGAGCCAAGAATCTCCGGACGTCCCCCACGGGGACGATACACACACCGCCGCCCTCCCGCGCAGCGATCGACGCTCCAAGCTTGGAGTCGGCGATGCCAACCCAGGCCTCCAGTCCGCACCGACGAGCCCGTGCGATCATGGTAGTCGCAAGCGCCGATTCGGATGGCCACAACACAGCCGATCCCCGGCAATCGACGAAAACGCAATCGATCCCTTCGCGCTCCGTTTGCGAGCTGACGGTTTGCGCGACATCGCCTAGAGCCGATGCAGCCGCAGCAAGAACCTCCCGACGAGCTTCCCGCACCACGAGGCCGTCGCACAGCGCCCGCGCCTGGGATGCCTTCATTCCGATGAGGATTCCAGCCTGTTCGGCAGATTCCGATGTCGCGACTACCACGCTCCGCGAATTGCCGGTTTCGACCATCACCAGCGGCACGCCAACCAACTCGGGTTCCACGCGAAGATGCGCGACGAGTGGCGCCCGAGGAATCCAAAGACACGCAATGCGCGGCACGCCTCAGCCCTTCGTCGAGAACAACGACAACGGCTGATCGGGAAGACTCCCCCCCTTGAGCTTCCGAACACGCACGCAGCTCGCAGTGCCTTCGAACGAGGGACATGGGCCGCCTTCTCCAGCGAAGACTCGGCGATCGGCACTGATTTCGAGCGACATCATGGCGAACGTCCCCACCGAACGTACGGCGTCGAGCACGATGATCGCGGCATGTCGAAGGGCGGCAGCGCGATTGATGCGCCACCACGCGGCCATCGAGAGTCGTGACCGCCCGGGAGCTCCCCGACCAGCGAGGTCGAGCACGACTACACGGAAGCCTCCAGCATCGAGCACGTGCTCGGCGGCACGTACGGCGGCAACATCGTCGACGGGCGCGACCCAAAGCACCCGATCTACGTCGATTCCCGCCTCTCGAGCGAAGCGCGGATCGAACATATTCGACACATCGATCCAGGCAACAAAACCACCGGCACGAAGCGCAGCTGCAATGATGGCGTACGCGACTGCGGTCTTCCCCGACGAAACGTCGCCGCAAATCTCCGTGATTCCCCCACACGGGAATTGCTCCACCATGGAGGAAAACGAGGCTGGAAACCCGCGCGGTAGACATGGGCGGGGAATTCCCTCCCCCGCCAGATCACGCTCGGAAACCGCGGTCGGGAAGGAGGACACCGGCTCAGTTTCGCCTTATTTTCGCCTCGCGATCAAGAGGGGCCTTGAAGTAGCCCCACCACGGTGTCGGGGCCGGTCTCGGCCGCCCGATCAGTCCAGGTACGTATCCCCCACCACCGGACAATCGTCAGTCGGGCTACGATCCACCCGCTTGACAGTCCAGTCGTCGTCCTTCGCATCCTCGCGCATGAATTCCACCGCGAATCCCACTAGAAGAACGTTCCCCTCGTCATACCCGAACAGCCATCGCTCTCGAAGAACCCCCGGATTCACTCGGCAAACGAAACCGTCCATCAACTTCCGCTGCCCCCCCTCTCCCGCCTCCCCCTCTTCCACCACAATCACGGCTCCCAGGCTCCCTTGGACCTCCGCCGGCGACATCCCTTCACGGACATCACGCACGCGCTCACGCGCTCGCTCATATGCTGCCCGACTACGAGACTTCCGCTCGGCCTCGGAAATCTGTTTTACCGGTCTACGGTCCAGCGTGTAACGCCCCACGCAGCCGAACATTACGAGCACGACTCCGACCACCATGAGCAATCCGACTTTCTCACCTACACCGCTCACGCGAATTCCCCCATTCGCTCCGGCCTTACCACAGCTTCCAAGCTCGAAAAACAAAAGGCCCGGACTTCCAAATCGGAAATCCGGGCCTTCTTCATGAGATCCGGCGGCGTCCTACTCTCCCACGTGGCGACCACGCAGTACCATCGGCGCTGGAGGGCTTAACGGCCGTGTTCGGGATGGGAACGGGTGTGACACCTCCGCCATTGCCACCGGAAAC